>NZ_RZRA01001440.1:0-851 GCF_003998945.1 Mesorhizobium sp. M7A.F.Ca.CA.003.01.2.1
GGTTGCATCAGCCGCCTGCGATGCCTGCTGGAAATCGAGCGTGCCGCCGGCCTCGTTGACCAGCGTCGCCGTTCCGCCGTCCGAATGTCCGTAGAAAATGGTCGAGCCGCCATTCCGGTTGGTTATCGTGGCGTCCCCGGCGGAGGAAGATACATTGCTTGAGTAATCGTCGTCGAAGGTCGTCCTGCTGAAATAATACGGTATGCCCAGGCCGTCATTGACGATGGTAGCATTGGCGGCGCTTGCTCCTGTGAAGGTGACCGAGCCGCCGCCCTGGTTGATGATGCTGGCCGTGCCGGCATCGGTTCCGGTGCTGAAATTGAGCCCGCCAGTGCCGTCCTTCGCCAGAATGATGGTGGCCGCGCCGGCGGTCGCATTGCGCAGGAAGTTGAGGTCGCCCAACCCGACGGTGATCGAGATATCCTCGGCACTGACCGGATTGGCGGCGTCGTTGCCCGAGAAATAGAGCTTGGCCCATCCCCCGCTTCCGTTGGAGTTTATGGCGACCAGTCCGTCGCCGAGCGCGCCTGTCGCCGTCACGACAAGGCCGCCGCCGCGCACCGCCGTGCCGCCCGAATAGCTGTTGGCGCCGGTCAGCGTCAGCGTGCCGGAACTGGTCTTGGCGAGTTGTCCGTCGCCCGAAACCACGCCGTCGAGGATCAGGTTCTTGCCGGCGCCGACATCGAAGGTGCCGCCGTTGGCGCCGAGGATTATCTGGCGCTCCAGCGTGAAACTGACGGGATTGCCCGTCACCTGCAGCGCGCCGCCGTTCAAGGTCAGGGCGCCCGAGACATCGCCCAGCGACCAGTCGCCGCCGATCCTCAATGTGCCCTGGTCGACGGTCCACGACG
>NZ_RZRA01001441.1:0-849 GCF_003998945.1 Mesorhizobium sp. M7A.F.Ca.CA.003.01.2.1
GTCTGCAACTACATGGAGCCGCGCTCCGCGATCGGCGAATGGAACGTCGAGGAGAAGCGCTTCGTGCTGACCACCGGGTCGCAAGGCGTGCACTCCATGCAGTACATCCTGGCCAGCGTGTTCAAGATCAAGAAGGGCCAGTTGCGCGTCATCACACCTGATGTCGGCGGTGGTTTCGGGCCCAAGAGCTTCGTCTACCGCGAATATCCGCTGGTGCTGGAAGCGGCGAAGCGGCTTGGCCGCCCGGTGAAGTGGGCCGGCGACCGCACGGAACACTTTCAGACCGACGCGCAAGGCCGCGACAATTTCGTCACGGCCGAGATGGCACTGGACAAGGACGGCCGCTTTCTCGGCATGAAGGTGGACCTGCTCGCCAACATCGGCGCCTATATCTCGCAATATGGTCCGTTCATCCCCTATATCGGCGTCACCATGTCGACCGGTGTCTACGATATCCAGGCGCTCGACGTCTCGGTGACCGGCCTCTACACCAACACCTGCCCGGTCGATGCCTATCGCGGTGCCGGCCGGCCGGAAGCAGCCTTCCTGCTGGAAAAACTGGTCGATGCCTGCGCCCACGATCTCGGCCTGCCCGTCGAGGAGATCCGCCGCCGCAATTTCATCCGGCCGGAGCAATTTCCCTACCGGACGCAAACCGGCCGCCTCTACGACACCGGTGAATTCGAAGGCCATATGGAGCGCGCCATTGAGCAATCCGAATGGAAAGCGTTTCCGGAGCGGCTGGCGCAGTCGAAGGCCGGCGGAAAAATCCGCGGTCTCGGCATGGCGACCTATATCGAGGCCTGTGCCTTTCCGGGCTCGGAGCCGGCCTTCGTCGAACTCAATGGC
>NZ_RZRA01001442.1:0-848 GCF_003998945.1 Mesorhizobium sp. M7A.F.Ca.CA.003.01.2.1
AAACACCCGAAGAACCGCCACATCCATGGGGGTCGCGGTTCGGCGCCTTCTTATTTTTGCATATAATGATGCGGGCTTGTTGATTGTGCCGGCGCTTTTCTTTATCCAGCGGCGCAACGGAGAGGTGGCCGAGTGGTCGAAGGCGCTCCCCTGCTAAGGGAGTAGAGGTCAAAAGCTTCTCGTGGGTTCGAATCCCATCCTCTCCGCCACCCTACGCCCTGCGGGCTTCGGGTGGCAGGCCACCCGGAACCGCATCGGCGTGGGAGTGTCGCCCGAAGCTACGAAGTAGCGTACGGGGACCATGTGGTACGTGTATTTCCTGCAGCTTCATAATGGCGATGTCTATGTCGGGTCGACAAACGACCTTCGACGCCGGTTCGAATCGCATCAATCAGGCTATGTGACTTCGACCAGAGCCTATCTGCCTGTAGCCCTGAAGACCTATATCGCGGTCGAAACCGAGACCAACGCACGGCAGTTCGAGCGATATTTCAAGACCGGATCGGGCAAGGCTTTCGCCAGTAAACGGCTTTGGCGGACAGAGCCCCGCTGAAGGCCTTTTTATCTATCCATCTGAAATATAAAGAAAAAAATACATGAGAGCTGGGTTTTACCGACCTCCGTTCTCGATTCTGACTGGAGGTCAGAAAATGAACATTAAGAGCCTTCTCCTCGGCTCCGCTGCGGCCCTGATCGCAGTTTCCGGTGCGCGCGCCGCCGACGCCGTCGTCGTCGCCGAGCCGGAACCCGCTGAATACGTCAAGATTTGCGACGTCTACGGCGCTGGCTACTTCTACATCCCCGGCACCGAGACCTGCCTGCGCATCGGCGGCTATATCCGTTATGAC
>NZ_RZRA01001443.1:0-847 GCF_003998945.1 Mesorhizobium sp. M7A.F.Ca.CA.003.01.2.1
GCCCTCGATCATGCGGCCTTCCCTATCGAACACCCAGCCGACGATCTCGGCGATGCCCCCGGCCTTCTGCAGCGCCTTCAATTCGCTCTCCGAAATGAAGCCGTCCTCGTAGAGCGGCGCCTTGGGGCCGAGGTCGCCGATGCCGATGAAGGTGACGTCAGCCTCGGCGGCAAGCGCAAGCGTCGGCTGGATCATCGGCTGGTTGAGCAGCATCTCGCGCTCCTCCGGCGACGAGGCGATGACCGGCAGCGGCATCGGAAACGAACGCGCCTTGACCCTGTCGGCCATGGTGAAGATGACGTTGTAGAAAGCGGCCGAGCCGTCCGGCGAGATGTTGCCGGTCAACGACACCACCTTGTGCTGCGGGCATTCCATCGGCGGCAGCTGCTCGATCGCCGCCTTCAGCGTGCGCCCGGTGCCGATCGCCATGACGATCGGGGTCGGTGAACGCAACCGTCGCTCGATCTCGGCGGCAGCCGCCTCGGCGATGCCGATCGTGGTCGAGGACGAGTTGGGGTCGCTCGGCACCACTTCGACCAGATCGAGCGCAAAGCGCGATCTCAGCCGTGCCGCCAGATCGAGGCAGTTGGCGATCGGATGGTCGACGCGAACCTTGATCAAGCCCTCCGACACCGCCAGCGATACCAGCCGCTGCGCCGTTTGCCGCGAGATGCCAAGCGTCGAAGCGATCTGGTCCTGTGTGTTGCCGGCAACATAATAAAGCCAGCCGGCGCGTGCCGCATCGTCCAGCCTGTTGCTGCCACCATCCTGCCGGCTATTCAAAGTCCTGCCTCCCGAGACCGCCGGTCATGAGAGCGGCCCATGCCCACTTTCGCAGGGAACGGCC
>NZ_RZRA01001444.1:0-827 GCF_003998945.1 Mesorhizobium sp. M7A.F.Ca.CA.003.01.2.1
TCCAGGCACAGGATCTGAAGGAATTCCGCGTCGGCATTCTGGGCGGCGAGAACGAAGCCGACCGTCTGCGCAACTACCAGTGCTTCGCCGACCACATCAAGCAAGTCCTCGGCGTCGAGAAAGTTTCGCTGTTCCCGGCCGCCGACTACGACGGCGTCATCCAGGGCCTGCTCGGCGGCACGCTCGACTTCGCCGAACTCGGCGCTTCCGGCTACGCCAGCGTCGCTCTCAAGGACCCGAAGGCGGTCACCCCGATCCTCACCACCCAGCAGACCGACGGCGCCACCGGCTATTATTCGATCGGCCTGGCGCTGAAATCCTCCGGCATCACCGACATCAAGTCGGCCAAGGGCAAGAAGCTCGGCTACGCCGATCCGGATTCTACCTCCGGCTACCTGATCCCGCTGACCCAGATCCCGAAGGATACCGGCGCTTCGAACGAAACCTTCTTCGCCTCGACCCAGTTCAACGGCGGTCACGAGAACAACGTCCTGGCCGTGCGTGACGGCAAGGTCGACGTGGCGGTGGACGATTCTTCCGGCATCGGCGACTTCAAGGACGGCTACACCTCCGGCACCTTCCACAAGGAAGTCGCCAAGGGCGCCGTCGACCCCAACGACTTCGTCGAAGTCTGGCGCTCGGGTCTGATCCCGAACGGCCCGCTGGTCGTGCGCACCGCGCTCGGCGACGAAATGACCGCCAAGCTCGCCGACTTCTTCACGCAGTTGCCGAAGAAGGACAAGGCTTGCTTCGAAGGCGTCGAGGGCGGCGACTTTACCGGCTACGTCCCGGTTAAGGCGGACTTCTACAACGTCATCGTCGAAGCC
>NZ_RZRA01001445.1:0-844 GCF_003998945.1 Mesorhizobium sp. M7A.F.Ca.CA.003.01.2.1
GGTCCTGACGGGCAATGACATGCTTCCCACGGCCGCCTGCGCCAAACGTTACGTCTACAACGCCGGCCGACTTCGGGCCGCTTTGCAACGGTACCCGGAGTTCCTGAGGCAAACACCTCTCTCCTACTATATCATCCAGGAGGCGTCCGTTCTTGGTAATGACGGCAGCCATCTTGGCCCAGTTGGCTCCTATGTGGTGGCCGCCACGATCGCATCCGCACTGTTCAAGGCTGCCGATACGGATATCACCTCTCGCAGGCTCATTCCGGACGTAGAGCCAAAAACGCTGGCAGGACTGCTCGATCTCAATGATACTGCGAAGGTATCGGATGAAGTGCTTGGCGGCCTGCTCGGCAGTCAGGGTTTTCAATAGCGCTGATAACGGCAGCGCTACAGTGCTCAATCTGGTTTAGCGGGGAAAGTGGACATGGTGAAGTTCAAAGATGTGCAGTTCGAGGCGCTTGGCGAATTCATCCGAGACCTGATCAAGGATCCGGCCAAGCAAGCGATCTTCAGAAGTGGAGATCAGGAGGCGATGAAGGACCTGCTGCGTGGGTTCATGACGCCCAGGGACAAAACCTGGGAGGAGATCACCATCCAACCATACTTCGACCAAGACCTGATCGTGAACATCGCCTTTCCCTTCACCGGCGACGTCGAGCAAACGATCGCCACCATTGCGCCGGCGGATGGACCCGGTGAGGACTATACATTTCCCGATCACTACAATCTCGACCCGAACGCCGGCCCGCCCGATCAAATAAAGAAAAACCGTTTGAGCGCATATCATAAGCGCCTCGGCGACTACGTGATGTCACGCTGCAAGTGAAACCCGGCGCAATTG
>NZ_RZRA01001446.1:0-843 GCF_003998945.1 Mesorhizobium sp. M7A.F.Ca.CA.003.01.2.1
ATAGGCGGTCCCCGCGGCCGCAACGGTCCCACCCGCCGCGAACAGGAACGCCTTCAGTGGATTAATTGCCATATTTCCCTACCCCTTAGCCACCTAACGCCGGTCTAGCCTGTTTTAGCAATACCGACAAGAAAAAGCCCAGGCCGTTAACCCTTGGGGCTTGACCGCGCTTTCAGACCCAATCACCAATCATCGACATGAACACGATTCGATCCGTCTGCGTCTATTGCGGCTCGTCTCCGGGCCGCGATGAAATCTATATCAAGGCCGGACACCTGCTCGGGCGCTCAATTGCCAAAGCGGGATTGCGGCTGGTCTATGGCGGCGGCACCAAAGGCATCATGGGCGCTGTCGCCGAAGGCGCGCTCAAGGCCGGCGGCAAGGTGACGGGCATCATTCCGCGCTTCCTGATCAACAAGGAGGCGAGCGAAACAGCGCTTGACCGGCTCGATGAACTCTTGATCACCGACAACATGCACGAGCGCAAGCACAAGATGTTCGAGAAATCCGACGCCTTTGTGGCACTGCCGGGCGGCATCGGCACGGTCGAGGAGATCGTCGAGATCATGACCTGGGGACAACTTGGCCATCATCGCAAGCCGATCGTCTTCGCCAATGTCAAAGGATTTTGGGATCCGATGCTGGCGCTGCTCGATCACATGGCCGCCGAAGGCTTCATCCACACCGCGCAGCGGGTCAAGCCGCTGGTCGTCGACGACCCCGAAGCGATCGTCGCCGCCATCATGGTAGCCGGATCGTCCGTCGACGCCCCGACCGAGGGCGTGCAGTCGGTGATCGACAAGATGTAGGGCGATAAGGAATCGGGGCAGTAAGGCAGTATGT
>NZ_RZRA01001447.1:0-843 GCF_003998945.1 Mesorhizobium sp. M7A.F.Ca.CA.003.01.2.1
CAACTTCCAGAGGACAAAATCGCCGGGATTTTTCTTATGCGCGTCGACGGCGACGCGAGCACCGGCCTGCTGCTCGTCGAGATTGCGCTTCGACAGCTGGCCGTAGTCGGGCATCGACGCCGTGTCGAACAGGACTTCGCCCGCAGCAACATAGGCATGGCCGCGTTCGATCAGGCTTTGAATCAAGGTGATCATGTCAACCTTGCCGTCGGCACGGGGCTCGACGAATTCGGTGGCGCGCGGCTCGACCGTCGGCTCCAGGCAGCCGAGAACCGCCACGTCGCTGTGGAACTGGTCGGCGGTCTTTTCGGTGACCCGCCTGATCGCCTCATTCAACGACAGCGTGCCGGAAGCGATCTCGCCGCCGAAATCGCGCAAAGCGCGCGCATTGATCTTGTCGTCTACGTCGGTGATGTTGCGCACATAGGTGACGTGCGTCTGCCCATAGAGATGGCGCAGCAAGCGGAACAGCACGTCGAAGACGATCACCGGCCTGGCATTGCCGATATGAGCAAAGTCGTAGACGGTCGGGCCGCAGACATACATGCGCACGTTCAGCGGATCGATCGGGACGAAATCCTCTTTCGTCCGCGTCAGCGTGTTGTAGAGGCGCAGGCCCTGCGATGCGTCGGACATTCGTGCCTTCCCGGTTCAGAACTCAATTCGACGAAGCCAGCCCTGCGCGAACGCAAATCAGGCTCCAGCCTGCTGGCCGGGGCGTTTGTCCAATCTGGGGAGAGATGAGGCGAAAACGTCCGGACCAGCGCGAGGCTAGCCAATAATGCAAATGCCACAAATGGCGAAAGACGTTTTCATGGGCGGCTTTATCGCCTTGGCTTGTGT
>NZ_RZRA01001448.1:0-843 GCF_003998945.1 Mesorhizobium sp. M7A.F.Ca.CA.003.01.2.1
GCGTGAAGGCGCCGTAATCGAGGTAGGACTTCACCCGCGTCAGCGCCGAGATCAGCCGCTCGTTGCCGACGGCAAAGCCCATGCGCCAACCGGGCATGGAGAAGGTCTTCGACATGGAGGTGAATTCGACGCAAACGTCGATCGCGCCAGGCACCTGCAGCACCGAAGGCGGCGGATTGCCGTCGAAATAGATCTCCGAATAGGCAAGGTCGGACAGGATGATGATGTCGTTCTTCTTGGCGAAGGCGACCACATCCTTGTAGAAATCGAGCGAGGCGACCAGCGCTGTCGGGTTCGACGGATAGTTGAGGATCAGCGCCAGCGGCTTCGGGATCGAATGCTTGACACCGCGCTCGAGCGCCGGAATGAAACCGTCGTCCGGCTCCACCTGCAGCGAGCGGATGACGCCGCCCGACATGATAAAGCCGAAGGCATGGATCGGATAGGTCGGGTTCGGGCACAGGATCACGTCGCCGGGCGCGGTGATCGCCTGCGCCATGTTGGCGAAGCCTTCCTTCGAACCGAGCGTGGCCACCACTTGCGTGTCGGGGTTGAGCTTCACGCCGAAGCGCCTGCCATAGTAGGCGGCCTGGGCGCGGCGCAGGCCCGGAATGCCGCGCGACGAGGAATAGCGATGCGTGCGCGGGTCGCGCACGACCTCGCACAATTTGTCGACGATAGCCTTGGGCGTCGGCAGGTCCGGATTGCCCATGCCGAGGTCGATGATGTCGGCGCCACGCGATCGGGCGCTGGCCTTGAGCCGGTTGACCTGCTCGAACACGTAAGGCGGAAGCCGGCGAACCTTGTGAAATTCTTCCATGGCAGTTCCAGACAGCGAAGGGG
>NZ_RZRA01001449.1:0-841 GCF_003998945.1 Mesorhizobium sp. M7A.F.Ca.CA.003.01.2.1
GCGCATCTCAGCCTTCGTCGCCACCGAAACCGAGCCGGAGATCGACGGGCCAGTGATCATCCGCCATGCCGCCGACCTGCCGGTCGGCCTGTCACCGCACATGAAGCCGCTGATCGAGTGGCATTTCGCAAACGGGAGTTAAGGGCGCGTCTTGTTCTGTGCCGCGTTGCGATCGTTGCGGGCGGCGACGAGGAACAGGATGAAGCCGATGCCGAGCAAACCGCCCATCGCCATTCCCATGGTCTGGCCGACGACTGCCTGAAAATCGGCTGTGACGCGATCGGGATTGGCCATGCCGAAGCGGGCGAGATACCACCAGATGCCTGCAAGGAAGGCCTCGATGACGACCATCGTCAGGATCAGTCGTGCCTTCTTGCTCATTGGCTATTCCTCCACCCAAGCGTGAATTGCCCTAGCATCATGAACGGCGCGGCGACAGTGGCGGGTAGGGTGGAAACGTCTAAGGCTGTGCAAAACCGGTCTGAGCGCCGGCCGCGTTTCGGCCGGTTGCCCTATTCGTGCCTAAGTGCGTCGATCGGGTCGAGCCTGGCGCCGCGCAGCGCCGGGAAGAAGCCGAACACCATGCCGATCAGGGCGGAAAAGCCGACGGCGAGCAGGATCACCGCCGGGCTCGGCGCAAACGGGATGGTCAGCGTCACCGCGGCGAGGCCGGCCAGCGCCAGCCCGATCAGGATGCCGATAATGCCGCCGAGCAGCGACAGCACCGTCGCCTCGACCAGGAACTGGATGAGGATGTGCTTTTCATGCGCGCCGATGGCGAGCCTGATGCCGATCTCGCGGGTGCGTTCGGTGACCGACACCAGCATGATGTTCATGATGC
>NZ_RZRA01000144.1:0-7777 GCF_003998945.1 Mesorhizobium sp. M7A.F.Ca.CA.003.01.2.1
AAGTGAAATGGGGGCCGGCGGAGGCCCGCCATTGGCAGCCGGCCATTCCCAGTGAAATGCCTGCAAACCTTGGAAAAACCGCCTTTTGCGCCTATATCTAGTCGATATCAGAGGCGCGATTCGGCGCGGACTTTTCGCGCTGTGCAGGCGGCATCCAGACAACAGGTTTTCATGAGCGATCAGATCGACAACAACAACGGCGCTGAAGCCGAATACGGCGCCGATTCCATCAAGGTTTTGAAGGGGTTGGACGCTGTCCGCAAACGCCCCGGAATGTATATCGGTGATACAGACGACGGCTCGGGCCTGCATCACATGGTCTATGAAGTGGTCGACAACGCCATCGACGAGGCGCTGGCCGGTCACGCCGACCTCGTCACCGTGACGCTCAACCCCGATGGTTCGGTCACTGTGATCGACAATGGCCGCGGAATTCCGACCGATATCCACACCGGAGAAGGCATTTCGGCGGCCGAAGTGATCATGACGCAGCTGCATGCCGGCGGCAAGTTCGACCAGAATTCCTACAAGGTCTCGGGCGGCCTGCATGGCGTCGGCGTCTCGGTGGTCAACGCGCTGTCGGCGTGGCTAAAGCTGAAGATCCGCCGCAACGGCCAGATCTTCGAGATGAGTTTCACGCATGGCAATGCCGACGCACCTCTGAAGGCGACCGGCACCTATGAGCAGGACAAGCAGCCGGGCACCTATGAGGGCCGCAGCGGCAGCCAGATCACCTTCTTCCCGTCGGCCGAGACCTTCACCATGGTCGAGTTCGACTTCGGCACGCTGGAACACCGGCTGCGCGAGCTTGCCTTCCTCAATTCCGGCGTGCGCATCATTTTGACCGATGCCCGTCACGCCGATGTCGTGCGCCATGAACTGCACTACGATGGAGGCCTCGAAGAATTCGTCAAATATCTCGATCGCGTCAAGAAACCGCTGATCGACAAGCCGATCGCCATCCGGGCGGAGCGCGACGGGATCACCGTCGAAGTGGCGATGTGGTGGAACGACAGCTACCACGAGAACGTGCTGGCCTTCACCAACAACATCCCGCAGCGCGATGGCGGCACGCATCTGGCCGGCTTCCGCGGCGCGCTGACGCGTCAGATCACCGGCTATGGCGAATCCTCTGGGCTGACCAAGAAGGAAAAGGTCTCGTTGATCGGCGACGATTGCCGCGAAGGTCTGACGGCGGTGCTGTCGGTCAAGGTTCCCGACCCGAAATTCTCCTCGCAGACCAAGGACAAGCTGGTCTCGTCGGAAGTCCGTCCTGTCGTCGAAGGCCTGGTCAACGAAGCGCTCGGCACCTGGCTGGAAGAACACCCGAGCGAAGGCAAGGTGGTCGTCGACAAGGTGATCCAGGCGGCGGCGGCGCGCGAAGCGGCGCGCAAGGCGCGCGATATCACCCGCAAGAGTTCGCTCGGCGTCACTTCCCTGCCCGGCAAACTGGCCGACTGCCAGGAACGCGACCCGGCGAAATCCGAAATCTTCATCGTCGAGGGTGATTCCGCCGGCGGCTCCGCCAAGGGTGGGCGTTCGCGCCAGAACCAGGCGATCCTGCCGTTGCGCGGCAAGATCCTCAATGTCGAGCGGGCGCGCTTCGACCGCATGCTCGGCTCCGACATGATCGGCACGTTGATCACGGCGCTCGGCACCTCGATCGGCAAGGACGAGTTCAACGCCGACAAATTGCGCTACCACAAGATCATCCTGATGACCGACGCCGACGTCGACGGCGCCCATATCAGAACCTTGCTGCTTACCTTCTTCTTCCGGCAGATGCCGGAGCTGATCGAGCGCGGCCATCTCTACATCGCCCAGCCGCCGCTCTACAAGGTGACGCGCGGCAAGAGCTCGCAATACATCAAGGACGAAAGCGCGTTCGAGGAGTTCCTGATCGGCTCGGGACTGGAGGAAGCATCGCTTACGCTCGGCTCGGGCGAGGTTCGCATCGGGCAGGACCTGCGTGGCGCCATCGATGACGCGCTGGCGGTGCGCCAGCTGATCAACGGCCTGCACACGCGCTACAACAGAGGCGTCGTCGAGCAGGCGGCGATCGCCGGTGGGCTCAACCCGGACGTGTTCGCCGATCTCGGTCGCGCCAACGACATGGCGGAGCGGATTGCAAAACGCCTCGACATCATTGCCGAGGACACCGAGCGCGGCTGGACCGGCCGCATGTCGACCTCGAATGAAGGCGTTGGCGGCTATGTGTTCGAGCGCACGGTGCGCAGCGTCAAGGAATATGCGCATCTCGACCTGGCGCTGATCAATTCGGCCGACGCACGCCAGCTCGACCGCTACGCACAGCGCCTCAGCGAGGTCTACGGGTCGCCGCCGGTGCTGCGCCGCAAGGATGTCTCCGAAACCATCTCGGGGCCGCTGGCGATGCTCAATGCGGTCTTTGCGACAGGCCGCAAGGGCCTGACGATGCAGCGCTACAAGGGTCTCGGCGAGATGAACGCCGAACAGCTGTGGGAAACCACGCTCGATCCGAACGTGCGCTCGCTGCTGCAGGTCAAGGTCAATGACGCGACCGATGCGGATTCGCTGTTTTCGCGGCTGATGGGCGACGAGGTCGAGCCCAGGCGCGAGTTCATCCAGGACAACGCGCTGTCGGTCGCCAATCTGGATATCTGATCTGGCCGTTAAATCTGAATTGGCGCGCTGCGGCGCGCCAATTGTTCCACCGGCGGCAACAAAATCAATTTGCAACGCGCCGGAACGGAAGTCCCTGCGAGACATTGTGACAATATCGATCACAATTTCTAACAGGAGGCTTCCATGGGACGCGGCATTTTGCTCTGGTTGCTCGGCATACCGATCCCGATCATCATTCTGATCATGCTGTTCGTACGATAGGGGGCACTTATGCAGTCCACCCTATCGGCTGTCGACGTTTCCACTTCAACAGAATCCTCCTCCACCGCCGTCAGTTGGGGACCGATCATCGCCGGTGCCTTCGCGGCCTCGACGCTGACCTTCATCCTCATGCTGCTGGGCTCCGGGCTTGGATTGAGCATGGTGTCGCCCTGGTCGGGATCCGGCGCATCTGTCACCACTTTCGCGGCATCCACCGCCGTCTGGCTGATCATCGTGCAATGGCTGTCCTCGGGTGTCGGCGGCTACCTTGCCGGACGCCTGCGCACCAAATGGGTCGGCATCCACACGGACGAGGTGTATTTCCGTGATACCGCCCATGGCTTTCTTGCCTGGGCGTTGGCCACACTGCTCGTCGTCGGCGTGCTTGGCTCCGCGCTTTCCGCTGCCATAGGCTCGGGCGTGCAGGCGGTGTCCACCATCGCGTCTGGTGCGGCCATGGGCGCATCGGCGGGGGCTTCGGCCAATGCCGGCAGCGCGTCGGCCGACAATGCGACATCCTACCTGGTGGATTCACTGTTCCGTCCGGCTGATCCGGGCAAGCTCGCGGCCGCCAATCCGGACAGCGATGCGGCCGCGGTTGGGCAGGCTTCGCGCATCCTGATCGCCGGCGCCGCGGCAGGCGAGGTTTCCGCAGACGACAAAACCTATCTGTCGCAGTTGGTCGCCGTTCGCACGGGGCTTTCGGAAGCAGATGCCAGGACCCGGGTGGATGCCGTCCTCGCCAAGGCCCAGGACGCCAAGGTCAAGGCGCAGCAGGCCGCCGACACAGCCAGGAAGGCCAGCGCGACGTTTGCCCTGCTTGGTGCGCTCTCGCTGGCCATCGGCGCCTTTATCGCCAGTGCTGCCGCGGCCCTTGGCGGCAGGCAGCGCGACGATGAGGAAGCGGTTTTTATCACCAACCGTTGAACTGCACTTGCAACAAAGCCACTCTGGCCCGCCCGGAGCGGCTTTGCTTTGAAGTTGTCGAGCGGCGCTGCCACGACCCCGTTCGCTGAAATCCGTTCTTATTTTCGGGGAGGAATCGCCGGCACTTCGGCTTGGCTCGGCTCCAGTTTGCGACCGAGGTCGACAGCGTCGCGCAGCACGGCGAGATGCGAGCGCGGCTGATCGCCGGCAGCAACCTCGATACCGGTCGCCGCCAACGACCAGTACAGCGTGTGGGTGAAGACACGGCCGAGGGAACCGCGCAGCTCGACCTGAACGTTCTCCACGCCCGGGCCGAAATTCTCCGCCATCGGCCCTGAGATCGGATCGCCCGTCAGCCAACCGTTGCCGCGGTCGAAGATATTGGTCCAGCGCGTCGCAGCAAACACCGCGCCATGATGCACCGCCCGCTGTGGCTTGCCGGAAGAACGGTTGCGCCCTTCCTGATAAAGCACGGTGCCACCGGCCGCCGCTCCCTCGGCAATCGGCGGACATGCCGAGAACAGGCGCTCGGCGATGCCGCGCCTGAATTCGGCGAGATTGTGCGTCACCAGAAATTCGCTGTGGGTCAGCGGGCTACCAAGCGTGACGAAATCGCTGATCTTCCAAGGCCGATGGCTGTCGTCCCTGGTGCGCAGTTGGCGATAGAGCTCCCACTGATCGCGCCGGAACCCGGCAAGATCGTCAAGGCTGCCGGGCCATGCCGAGCCGTCGGCAACAAGCGTCGCCTTGTCGATGGCGTGGATAGCCTTCAGTTTCGCCTTGTCGCGGATGGCCTCGAGTTTTCGGGGCCTGAAATCGGACCACAAGATCTGCAACAGGTCATAGGCGATCATCGAGCCGAGGCTGTGCGAGACCAGCACGATGCGATCGTAGGTATCGTCCATCATCAGACGCTTCAGCAGCTTCAGGCCGCGGTCGCGGATCAGCGCCCGCTTCTCTACCGTGGCCGCTTCAGCGCGCACATAGCCCGCGACATCGCCGAAATAGGGAAGGCCAAAACGGTCCACCGACCAGATGACGAACGAGGCCAGGATGGTGACGAGGACGCCGACGGTCCACGAAATCTGCTGCTGCCAAACCGACGTCGCAAGCGCGAGCGTCGCGACCAGGACGATGATGGCGGCAACCAGAGTGACCAGATAGAGCTTTCGGGCGTCCGGCGGTATGTCGGTGGGCTTGCGCCACAGCAGATTTGTCACCCAGGCGGCAAGCCGGCCTCGCGTCGTGCCCTGCGTGATGTCGGCCCAGTAAAGCTCGTAGAAGTCGGTGCGGCGGCCATCGACATCGTAGGGCGTGGTGATGCGGCGAAGTTCGTACGAATTGGTCCGGCTGTCGGGAGTGATCCAGCTCTGGTTGATCTTCGCGCCGGCGGGGTCGGCCGGATCGGCGACATGGGCATAAAACGGCGCGCGGTTGGGGTCATGGCTCCAGACAGCCTGGACAAAGCCTCGCAGCGTATCCATCGGCCGCTGTTCGCCCATGCCATGCACGATCACCACCGCCTGGCCAGGCTTGCGCGGCGCTTTCCCGGCGGGCGGCGATGCGATCGGGTCAGGCACCAACGTCTCCGTCGACGACAATCCCGCCGTCGAGGCGGGAATTCGTCATCGTAGCGCCGAAATCGCCGTCAAGCCAAGAAAGCCTGCCAAGAAAAAGCCCGGCGCGAAGCCGGGCGATTCTTGGCGTGTCCCGGCGCTTATCCCGGATCAGTGATCCATGGCTTTGACGATCTCTTCGGTCATCTTCTTGGCGTCGCCGAGCAGCATCATGGTGCCGTCCTTGTAGAACAGCGTGTTGTCGATACCGGCATAGCCGGAACCGAGCGAGCGCTTGACGAACAGGCAGGTGCGCGCCTTGTCGACGTCGAGGATCGGCATGCCGTAGATGGGTGAGGACTTGTCGTCGCGCGCGGACGGGTTGGTGACGTCGTTGGCGCCGATGACATAGGCAACGTCGGCTTGCGCGAACTCCGAGTTGATGTCCTCAAGCTCGAACACCTCGTCGTAGGGCACATTGGCTTCGGCGAGCAGCACGTTCATGTGGCCGGGCATGCGGCCGGCGACCGGGTGGATGGCGTACTTCACGTCGACGCCATTGGCCTTGAGCTTGTCGGCCATTTCGCGCAGCGATTGCTGCGCCTGGGCAACCGCCATGCCGTAGCCCGGCACGATGATGACTTTCTGGGCGTTCATCATGAGGTAGGCGGCATCGTCGGCAGAACCCTGCTTGACCGTGCGTTCGATGCCGTCATCGGCGGCCGCTGCCGTCTCCCCACCGAAGCCGCCGAGAATGACCGAGATGAAGCTTCGGTTCATGCCCTTGCACATGATGTAGGACAGGATCGCGCCGGATGAGCCGACCAGCGCGCCGGTGATGATCAGCGCCAGATTGCCGAGCGTGAAGCCCAGCGCCGCCGCCGCCCAGCCGGAATAGGAATTCAGCATCGAGACGACGACCGGCATGTCGGCGCCGCCGATCGGGATGATCAGCAGGATACCGAGCACCAGCGAGGCGGCAACGATCAGCCAGAAGACCAGCTTGGACTCGGTGGTGACCAGCAACACGATCAGCACGACGAGCGCGATAGCAAGTGCGGCGTTGATGAAGTGGCGTGCGCCGATCATGATCGGCTTGCCGGACATGCGGCCATCGAGCTTGAGGAAAGCGATGACCGAGCCGGTGAAGGTGATGGCGCCGATGGCGACGCCAAGGCTCATCTCGATCAGGGCCTGGGCATGAATGTCGCCATCCGTGCCGATGCCGAAGCTTTCCGGGGCATAGATCGCGGCAGCCGCCACCATGACGGCGGCGAGGCCGACCAGCGAGTGGAAGGCAGCGACCAGCTGCGGCATCGAGGTCATGGCGATGCGGCGCGCGGTAACGGCGCCGACGCCGCCGCCAATGGCAAGGCCGAGCACGATCAGGCCGAAGCGGCCGGCGGACGGGGTCGCCAGAGCCAGTGTGGTGGCGATGGCAATACCCATGCCGATCATGCCGTAGAGATTGCCCTGGCGGCTGGTGGTCGGATGCGACAGGCCGCGCAGCGCCATGATGAACAGGACACCGGAGACGAGGTAGAGGAAGGACGCGAAGTTGGCGTTCATGGCGCTCTACTTGTCCTTCTTCTTGTACATGGCCAGCATGCGCTGGGTGACGAGGAAGCCGCCGAAGATGTTGACCGAAACCAGCATCAGCGCGACGAAGCCGAAGCCCGCGGCAATGCCGGAGGCGGCGATGCCGACGGCAAGCAGCGCGCCGACGACGATGACCGAGGAGATGGCATTGGTGACGGCCATCAGCGGCGTATGCAGTGCGGGGGTCACCGACCAGACGACGTAGTAGCCGACGAAGATCGCCAGGACGAAGATGGCGAAGCGGAAGACGAAGGGATCGATGGCGCCGCCGGAGAGCGCATGCGCGGCATCACCGGCCGCGTCAGTGCCGCCGGGCGCGGTCGCCAGATTGTGCACCGCCAGCCGGACGGCGGCGGAGGCCTGGTCGAGCTGGTCGAGGGCTTTCTGCAGGGTCTGGTCCATCACGCGATCCCTTTCGGCTTCGACGAGGGCGACTTGGGTGCGGCCGCCTTCTTGGGCGCGGCTTTCTTGGGCGAAGCATCGGCGACCATGGTCTTGGCCGGGATCGCGGCCGGCTCGACATATTGGCCCTTTGCCGGCTGCTGGTCGGCTTTCACGAAAGCCGGATGAACCACCTTGCCGCCATCGGTCAGCATCGTTGCCTTGACCAGATCGTCGTCGCGATTGATGGCAAGCGTCTTGGCCGTCTTATCGACCAGCGTCTCGAGAAAGGCGAACAGGTTCCTGGCATAAAGCAGCGAGGCCGACGCCGCGATGCGGCCAGGCACATTGAGATGGCCGACAATCTTGACGTTGTTGGCGGTGGTGACCACCTTGCCGGCTTCGGCGCCCTCGACATTGCCGCCGCGCTCGACCGCGAGGTCGACGAT
>NZ_RZRA01001450.1:0-840 GCF_003998945.1 Mesorhizobium sp. M7A.F.Ca.CA.003.01.2.1
CCGCCACGACGTTGGCTGGCGACGGCGCGCCGTAAGTACTGGCCGCGATCTCTGTCAGGTCGCGTGTGCGCGCGGCTTCCGGCAACCGCGACAGCGAGGTGGCGGGCAGGTCGAAAAGCGGGTAGGAGTGCGGATTGATACCGGTCGAGAGGTCGACGAAAGGCAGCAGGGCGTTGGGGAAAAGCACCCTCGCGCGGCCAAGACTTCCACCATGGTCCACAACCGCCCCATTAAGAAGCTTCATGTCAGTCCTGATCGCTTTCCTGTCATTGGTCGTCGAATTCGCCCTCGGTTACCCCGACTGGCTGTTTCGCGCCATCGGCCATCCGGTGACGTGGTTCGGCAGGCTGATATCCTTTCTCGACCGCAGGCTCAACCGCGCCACTGATCCCGACGCGCTGCGTCGCAAGCGCGGTGTCCAGGCGCTGCTGGTCATCGTGCTGGTGCCGGCGATAATTGGCCTGGGCGTGCAGATCCTGTTCTGGTTCGTTCCCATGGGCCTCGTCATCACGGCCCTTCTGGCAACGTCGCTTCTGTCGCAGAAGAGCCTCTATGAGCATGTCGAGGCGGTGGCTGACGCCCTCGACACCGGCGGCATCGCCTTGGCCCGCCTTGCCGTTTCGCGGATCGTCGGTCGCGACCCTGAAACGCTCGACCGGGCCGGTGTCTGCCGCGCGGCGATCGAGAGCCTGGCCGAGAATTTTTCCGACGGCATCGTCGCCCCTGCCTTCTGGACCGGCGTCGGCGGCCTGGCCGGCGGCGCCGCCTACAAGGCCGCCAACACCGCCGATTCGATGATCGGCCACCGCACCCCGCGCCACGAGGCGTTCGGCTGGGCGG
>NZ_RZRA01001451.1:0-838 GCF_003998945.1 Mesorhizobium sp. M7A.F.Ca.CA.003.01.2.1
TCATCGGATTGGCTTTCATGTTTCGAAGTCGAATAAGGATATAAAGAAGTCTTTATGTGTAGTCAATGGAATGGCGGCAACGCGGCCACCAATGCGGAGGCCGGTTTCCGTCCGAAGGATCATTGTTGCCGAAGATCAGACAGTGCCTGTTGGGAACGACATGCCGGCCAGTCTGTGCGCGAAGCCGGACGCCTCGTGCGCATTGATGTCGGCGGCCCGGATCAGATTGTCGAAGTGCTGGATCAGCGTCTGGATCGGCTGAGTGGCGTTGAGCACCAGATACATGTCGCCGACATAGATGGCGGCGCGATAGGGTCCGAAGATGGTGTAGGGGATCGAATAGCGCATCCGCCCGTCATAGAGAAACAGCCGGAAGGTCGGGTAGAGGTCGTCGAGCAGCGTCGCCATGTGCAGCAGCTGGGCGCGCCGGTCGGCTTCGGGGAAACGGTCCCAGACACCCAGCCCGCGGGCAAATATCTCCAGCGTGTGGCGCGGCATGCAGACTTCCATGTCGGTCTCAGGCCGCCTGTTGTAGTCGATGCGGTATTGCGTTTCGCCGGCCTGCGCCAGGCGGCTCTTGTTGGCGATGCCGGCTTCGTAGTCGACCAGCGCTTCGGTGCGCAGAAGATCGGGAATGCCGGCAGGCACGTAGCGGATCTTGGTGCCTGCCGCCTCGGCATGCCATTTGGCCAACAGCGTGCGGTCGAAACCATCCGGTGCCTCTTCGATCTCCAGGCTTTCGCGGATTTCGCCGGTGAGACCTTCGTCCTGGCTGAGGCCGAGGAGCCAATCGAGCGACACCTTGAACTCGGCGGCGATGTTAAGCAGTGTTTCGGCG
>NZ_RZRA01001452.1:0-835 GCF_003998945.1 Mesorhizobium sp. M7A.F.Ca.CA.003.01.2.1
GGCGGCGGCCGCTATGACCGGCTGCTGACCTTGCTTGGCGCCAAGACGCCGATCCCCGGCGTCGGCTTTTCGGTCTGGCTCGACCGCATCGAGGCATTGCGGGAGACGGCGCCATGATCACGCTGGCGATCCCGTCCAAAGGCCGCCTGAAAGAGCAGGCGCTGGACGTGCTGGCCAAAGCCGGGTTAGCCGTCAGCCTGCCCGGCGACGAGCGCAAATACCACGCCCGCGTCGAGGGCCTGGACGATGTCGAAGTGGTGTTCCTGTCGGCTTCCGAGATATCAGGCGAGATCGGCCAGGGTGCCGTCGATCTCGGCATCACCGGCGAGGACCTGGTGCGTGAAAACCTTGCCGACTGGGAGAGCCGCGCCGAAATCGTCGCCCGTCTCAGTTTTGGCCATGCCGATGTCGTGGTGGCCGTGCCGGACATCTGGCTCGATGTCGACACCATGGCCGACCTCGACGACGTCGCTGCCGATTTTCGCCAGCGCCATGGCCGGCGGCTGCGCATCGCCACCAAATACTGGCGGCTGACCCAGCAATTCTTCTCGCAGAAGCACGGCATCCAGGTTTATCGCATCGTCGAAAGCCTGGGGGCCACCGAAGGTGCGCCGGCGGCCGGACTGGCCGATGTCATCGTCGACATCACAACCACCGGCTCGACGCTGCGCGCCAATCATCTCAAGGTGCTGGGCGATGGCCTCGTCCTTCGCTCGCAGGCTTGTCTCGTGGCGTCCAGGAAGACACGGGCGGCGGCCGATGAAGCGGTCCTGCGCGACATCGCGGCGAAGATGGCGGCTGCGGTCGGATAGCGGCGGGCCTTCGCCCGCTGCCC
>NZ_RZRA01001453.1:0-833 GCF_003998945.1 Mesorhizobium sp. M7A.F.Ca.CA.003.01.2.1
CAACTACCAGATCGACGACGACTATGGCGCCGCCACCGCCAAGGCGGTGCTCGCGCTTGCCGATCCGCAGGCGCCGAATGCGCGTCCACTGTACGGTGCACCTGAAATGCCGCTGACGCTGCCGCGCCGCGGCGGCAAGTCGAACGCCGCCAGGACCTCGAAGGACCTGACCGAGCATGTCTGGGCCGGCAGCAGCATCAAGCTGACGCTGGTCGCCACCGACGATGCCGGGCACACCGCATCGAGCGAAACCAAGACGCTGCTGATGCCGGAGCGGCCTTTCGCCAATCCGCTGGCACGCGCCGTGATCGAACAGCGCCGCCTGCTGGCGCTCGACGCCAACGCCAAGCCGCGCGTGCTCGACCTGATGGACGCCATCACGCTGCGGCCGGAAGACACCTTCGACAACATGTCCCACTACCTCGCCATCATGAGCGCCCGCACCCGGCTGAAGATGGCCGACAGCGACGATCAATTGCGCAGCGAGGTCTCCTATCTCTGGGAAATCGCGCTCGGCATCGAGGAAGGCAATCTTTCGGCCGCCGAAAAGCGGCTGCGCCAGGCGCAACAGGCGCTGCAGGACGCCATCAAGAATGGCGCCAGCGACGCTGAAATCGAAAAGGCGATGAAGGAACTGCGCGAGGCGATGAACCAGTTCCTGCAGGAATTCGCGGAGCGCGCCAAGCAAAATCCCAACGCCCCGCAGATGCAGCAGAATGGCCAGGAACTGCGCCAGAGCGACATCGATCGCATGATGGACCAGATCGAGAACCTGGCGAAGTCCGGTGATCGCGACAAGGCCCAGCAATTGCTGTCGCAACTGCAGGACATGA
>NZ_RZRA01001454.1:0-833 GCF_003998945.1 Mesorhizobium sp. M7A.F.Ca.CA.003.01.2.1
CAGAAGACCTGAGCGTTTCAACCACGGGAGGCGGCGCACTGGCTTTGCCGCTTGAAAACAGCGCGCAGCCGCTCATAATCGTCCAGTTGAACCCGAAAAGCCAAAAATCATCGGGGATTCGGGGAGGGACATTTGCCGGCAGGCTATTCTTTCGTCATCGCCGACGATCACCCGCTGTTTCGCGGTGCGCTGCGCGAAGCGCTCGCCGGCATCGGCAATGTCGCCGCCATCCATGAAGCCGGCGATTTCGAGAGCGCCAAGGCGCTGGTCGTGGCCAACGAGGACGTCGATCTGGTGCTGCTCGACCTGTCGATGCCGGGCGCCAGCGGCCTCTCCGGCCTGATCTCGCTGCGTGGCATCCATCCGGCGGTGCCGCTGGTCGTGGTGTCGGCGCATGACGATCCGGCGACCATCAGGCGGGCGCTCGACCTCGGCGCTTCCGGCTTCATCTCCAAATCGGCCAGCATGGAAGAAATCCGCAGCGCCGTGCAATCGGTGCTTGCCGGCGATATTGCAGCACCCGTCGGCGTCGATCTCGGCATCGAGCGCGACCCTGAAATATCCGACCTGATCAAGCGGCTGCAGGCGTTGACGCCGCAGCAGACCCGGGTGCTCGGCATGCTGGCCGAGGGCCTGCTCAACAAGCAGATCGCCTATGAACTCGGCGTCTCCGAGGCCACCATCAAGGCGCATGTCTCCGCCATCCTGCAGAAGCTCGGCGTCGACAGCCGCACCCAGGCGGTGATCCTGCTGTCCAAGATCGGCAGCGACCCGCTGCAGCCGGCGGGTTAGACCCCTATTCCGCCGCCGGCGCCAGCGGCCTGACCCTGGCC
>NZ_RZRA01001455.1:0-830 GCF_003998945.1 Mesorhizobium sp. M7A.F.Ca.CA.003.01.2.1
TTTTCGCACTGGCGCGCGGGCGCAGCTTTTCGCCAGTGTCGATCATCATCGCCGGCCTCGTCGTCAGCCTCACTTTCGGTTCGGCCGGCGCGCTGCTGATGGCGCTCAACCGCGAATACACCGAGGAGCTGTTCATCTGGCAGAGCGGCTCGCTGGTGCAGAATGGCGATGCGGCCGTCGTTGCTCTGGCGCCGTGGCTGCTGGCCGGCATCTGCGCCGCGTTCCTGCTCTGGCGACCGCTACGCCTGCTCGATCTCAGCGACGACGGCGCGGCATCGCTCGGCACCCGCCCGGCCGTCATCCGCCTTGCCGGCATGGCTGTCGCCGTCTCGCTTGGCGCGCTGGTCGTCGCCGAGGTCGGCGTCATCGGGTTCGTAGCGCTCGCTGCCCCGGCGCTGGCGCGGCTGGCCGGAGCGCGCACGCTTGGCCGCCGCCTGGTCTGGTCGCCGCTGGTCGGCGGCGCCCTGCTCTGGCTCACCGACCGCCTGGTGCAGCATCTGCCGTTCGCCGGCGAAATCCCCGCCGGCACCGCGACCGCTTTGCTCGGCGCGCCGCTGCTGCTGTTCCTGTTGCCGCGAATGCGAACCACCCCCGAAAGGCAGGCCGATATGATGTCGTCCGTACGCCTGCCGACAAACGGCCTGCCGTTGATCGCCGGCCTGCTGGCGCTCATCCTCGCGGTTGTCGTCGCAATGGGCTTTGGCCGTGGCGCAGGCGGTTGGCACTGGATCGCATCCGAGGATTTGACCGAGCTGCTTGCCCTGCGCGCGCCTCGCGTCGTCGTAGCCCTGTCGGCGGGCGTACGGACGACATCATATCGGCCTGCCTTT
>NZ_RZRA01001456.1:0-829 GCF_003998945.1 Mesorhizobium sp. M7A.F.Ca.CA.003.01.2.1
TTCCTGGACTCCGGCGCCATCGGTGCGCCGACCAGCATCCACGCCGACTTCTTCGTCGCGCCGCATTTCGGCGGTTTTCGCGAGGAGATGGCCCATGTGCTGCTGCTCGACATGGCGATCCACACCTTCGACGCCGCTCGCTATATGGTGAATGGCGAGCCGGCCGGCGTCTATTGCCAGGAATGGGAGCCGGCCAGTTCCTGGTACAGGCAGGGATCTTCGGCCAGCGCCGTCTTCGATCTCGGCGACGGCAAGGTCTTCACCTACGCCGGCAGCTGGTGCGCGGCCGGCTTCCGCACCAGTTGGGAAAGTGCATGGCGCATCGTTGCCGAGCGCGGCAGCCTCATCTGGGACGGTCATGACGATTTGAGGGCAGAAGCAGTGATGCCGGGCCGCGAGGGAATGTTCGACAAAACCCAGCCGATCGAGGTGCCGCCGCTCGATGCGTCCGATCGCGTCGGCGGCCATCTCGGCATTCTCCAGGATTTCATGCACGCCATCGAGACCGGCACCGAGCCGGAAACGCGCGGCGGCGACAACATCAAGAGCCTGGCCATGGTTTTTGGCGCCATCGAAAGCGCCGAGACCGGCCGCCGCGTGACAATCGCAGAGGAAGCACAATGACGCCGAACCCGCTTCTCGACATCCGGATCGGCACCATGGTGCGGGCCAATCTCGACGACCCGGCGGCTTACATCAAGCAGATCCTGCCGCTCGGCTTCGAGAGCATCCAGCCCTTCTTCTGGCAGACGCTGGGCGGCAAGGATTTGCCGCGGCTGGCCGGCCAGATCCGCGAGGCGATCGGCGATGCCGACGTCACCGTGTCCTC
>NZ_RZRA01001457.1:0-828 GCF_003998945.1 Mesorhizobium sp. M7A.F.Ca.CA.003.01.2.1
TACAGATTTTTGACCGCTGCCCTGGCGGCGACGGCTGCACTGCAATTTGCCGGCCAGGCGGCCGCGACGGACCTGGAAGTCACCCATTGGTGGACTTCAGGCGGCGAGGCCGCGGCGGTTGCGGAACTTGCCAAGGCATTCGATGCGACCGGCAACCACTGGGTGGACGGCGCCATTGCCGGCTCCGGCGGCACGGCGCGGCCGATCATGATCAGCCGCATCACCGGTGGCGATCCGATGGGCGCCACGCAGTTCAACCACGGCCGGCAGGCGGAAGAGTTGGTGCAGGCCGGCCTGATGCGCGACCTCACCGACGTCGCCACCAAGGGCAAGTGGACTGATGTCGTGCGGCCGAAGAGCCTGCTCGACGGCTGCACCATCGACGGCAAGATCTATTGCGTGCCCGTCAACATCCATTCCTGGCAGTGGCTGTGGCTGTCCAACGAAGCCTTCGCGAAGGCCGGCGTGCCGTTGCCGAAGGACTGGAATGAATTCGTGGCGGCAGCGCCGGCACTGGAGAAGGCCGGCATCATCCCGCTCGCCGTCGGCGGGCAAGCCTGGCAATCCTCCGGTGCCTTCGACGTGCTGCTTGCGGCTGTGGGCGGCACGGACACGTTCCTCAAGGTCTACAAGGACAAGGATGCCAAGTTCGCCGCCGGGCCCGAAGTCGCCAAGGTCTTCAAGGCCGCGGACGATGCCCGCAAGATGGCGAAGGACACCAATGTGCAGGACTGGAACCAGGCGACCAACCTGGTCATCACCGGCAAGGCGGGTGGCCAGATCATGGGCGACTGGGCACAGGGCGAGTTCCCGGTTGCCGGCAAGACC
>NZ_RZRA01001458.1:0-824 GCF_003998945.1 Mesorhizobium sp. M7A.F.Ca.CA.003.01.2.1
CGAGACCAGCGGACGCAGATGGTCGACATGCAGATTGCCGTCCTCACGCATCCGCCACCATTTGAATTTCGCACCGGCCGATTCCAGCGCCAGCCAAGTCGCGATGTTGGCGTCATGATCCATGTCGGTGACGACGATCTCGTCGCGCTCTTGCAGCATCTGGCCGATGCCGAGGCTGACCAGGCGGATGAACGAGGTGGCATTCATGCCGAAGCAGATTTCCGCCGGGCTGTAGGCGTTGATGAGCAGAGCGACGCTTGTCCGCGCATCGGCGACCGATTGGTCGACGGTGACGCTGCGGCCATAGCGGCCGCCACGCTGCACATTGTGCGAAACCAGATGATTGGTCACCGCGTCGAGCACGCTCTGCGGGATCTGCGCGCCGGCGGCGTTGTCCAAAAAGATGAAATCGCCGGCCCGCTGCAAGGCTGGAAACATGGCGCGGATGGTGTCGACGGGGAACGCGGTGGCATTCGCATTGTCGGTTTGATGCTTATTCACGGGTAGGCTCCTGCGGAGGGCTTGGACGGGGTGGGATCGGTTGGCGAGGTCAGCGCTTCTTTTCGGTCTTGAAGCGCTCTTCAAGCAGGCTGACGAGGCGGACCATCGGCCAGAGGAAGATGAGATAGACAAGGGCGGCGCCGATCAGCGGCGATGGGTTGGCGTAGAGCGACTGCGCGTTGGTCGCTTCCTTCAAGAGTTCCGGCAGCGCCACGGTGGAGGCGAGCGAGGTGTCCTTGAACATCGAGACGCAGTTGCTGGTCATCGGCGGGGTGACGACGCGGATCGCTTGCGGCAGCACCACCTTGCGCAAGGTCAGGAGG
>NZ_RZRA01001459.1:0-823 GCF_003998945.1 Mesorhizobium sp. M7A.F.Ca.CA.003.01.2.1
GGCGAAGGCGTCGTCGAAGGGCTGCAGCTCCGTGATCTGGCTGCCGATATGGGTGTCGATGCCGGTGATCCTGATGCCGGGAAGCGTTGCCGCGCGGGCATAGACCTGCCGCGCCCGCTGCCACGGGATGCCGAATTTGTTCTCGGCCTTGCCGGTGGAGATCTTCTTGTGGGTCCTGGCGTCGACATCGGGATTGATGCGCAGCGAGATCGGCGCCACCTTGCCAAGGGCAACGGCTCGCGCCGACAACAGCTCAAGTTCAGGCTCGGACTCGACGTTGAAGCAGAGAATGCCGGCGGCAAGGGCAAAGTCCATTTCGCGCGCAGTCTTGCCGACGCCCGAAAACAGGATCTTGCCGGCCGGAATGCCGGCGGCCAGCGCCCGGCGCAATTCACCTTCCGAAACCACGTCGGCGCCGGCGCCGAGCTTCGCCAGCGTCCGCAGGACGGCCTGGTTGGAATTGGCCTTCATGGCGTAGCAGACCAGCGTGTCGAGCCCGGCAAAGGACTGGGCAAACACCCGGTAGTGCCTGGTCAGGGTGGCCGTCGAGTAGCAGTAGAATGGCGTGCCGACCTGTGCGGCGATATCTGGTATCGCCACGTCCTCGGCATGGAGCACGCCGTCGCGGTAGTCGAAATGGTTCACGGGAGTGATTCCGGAAGTTGCGGCAAGATGAGATCGGGTTGGAAGGCCCCGCTCTCGTCGGCCTAGATCAGCGGGTCGAGGATGAACTTCTTGTCCTTGACCGGTTTTTCTGGCTCCGGCGGCACGGGCTGATGGGCCTTCGAGGCATCCTTGCGCGCCTGCACGGCCGCCTCATAGG
>NZ_RZRA01000145.1:0-7740 GCF_003998945.1 Mesorhizobium sp. M7A.F.Ca.CA.003.01.2.1
ACCAGAGTCGGTTCAAAGCCGGGTACGCGAAAACGGGTTCCAGCGCACGGTCCCCAGCCGCGCTTCCTCACGCACCATGGTCAACAGGCCGGCGCCGCCAACGACCGCCAGGCCAACCAGCGACAGCCCGTCCGGATATTCCTGGAAAAACAACGCGCCGAGGATCACCGCCCAGGCGATCTGCGAATAATGCGTCGGCGCGACCCGGTTGGCAGGCGCGTATTTCATGGCCAGCAGTTGAAGGAATTGTCCACCTGCTGTGAAGGCACCGGCCGCCGCCAACCACAGCAACTGCTTGCCGTCGGGAACGGTGAACGAGGTGGCGGCGGCACCGATGCCGTTGAACAGCAGGCCGTAGCCGACCAGCACGCCGAGCATGGTGGTGCGCTTTTCCTGCTGCGCCAGCGAGCGCATCAGGATGACGCTGGTGGCGGCGAGGAAGGCAACACCGAAGGCGGCAAGGTGGCCGAGATTGAGCTCGCGAAAGCCCGGCCGCACCACCAGCATGACACCGGCGAAACCGGCGACCACTGCCAGCCAGCGCCAGGGGCCGACCTTCTCCTTGAGGATCACCGTGGAGAGAATGGTGACGCAGAGCGGCGCCAGGAATATCAACGCATAGGACTCGGCCAGCGGAATGGTGGTGAAGGCGTAGACACTGAGCACGCCGGAAGCGATGCCCGCCCAGGCACGCGCCTGCACCGCCCATGGCCTTCTGGTGCGCCAGAAATCGCGCCAGCGTTCGCCCGCGGGCCGCGTGAAGAACAGGAAGAAGCCCGCGAACAAGGTTATGAAAAAGCCGATCTCGAAGATCGTGAGCTGACCGCCCAGGCTTTTGACAACGGCATCGCTACCCGAATAGCTTGCGTAGGCGATCAGGGCGAGCAGGATTCCGTTCGTCACGTTGTTCCAATTCCGGGGAGAGAGTGGTTTGAAAATCCTGGCGCTCGGTGCGCATCCGGACGACATCGAGATCTTCATGTTCGGTACGATGGCCGCCTATGCTGCGCAAGGCGCAGAACTCACTTTTGCCATGGCCACCGATGGTGCCAGGGGCGGCACAAGTGATCCCGCTGTTCTCGCTCGTGTCCGTCGCGACGAAGCAACGGCCGCGGCCGCGCTGGTAGGCGCAGTGCCACGCTTCCTCGACTTCCCGGACGGCGAGCTGGTGGCCGATGCAGCGCTGATTGGAGCTCTGAAAGCACTGATCGGTCAAATCGGCCCGGATCTGGTGATCACGCATGCGCCCAACGATTATCATGCAGACCATCGCGCGCTGTCGGACGGCGTTCGTATCGCGGCGTCTTTCGCCGTCCCAGTGCTGCATGCCGACACGATGGGCGGCACCGGTTTCTCGCCGACGCACTATGTCGACATTTCCGCCCATGCCGACGTCAAGGCCGAGGCGATCCGCATGCATCAATCGCAGGATCCCGACCGCTTCGTCGACATTGCGCGGACACAGAACGCCTTTCGCGCCGGCCAGTGCAACGGCGCGCAAGGCTCATCGGCCGAAGCCTTCCGTTTCGAACCGTCGTTCCCGTTCGCCGATATCCGCGCGCTGCTGCCGCCGGCGCCGGCGATCCGCAAGGTGATGGTGAGCACCAGAAGGGTAGATTGAAAGCCGAGGCTGCCCCACGTCCCGGTCAGAATCGGCCTGAACAGCTTCGGTAAACCAGCCAGCGACCCGCGCTTTTCCCAACGTTTTCAGACATCGCCATAAGCATGCTGCGGCGCAGCAACGAATTCGCTTGCCTTGTTTAGTAAAAATTGCATCACTAAACAAATTACTAAACATCTGCAGCGCAACCGCGCCGCCATGTTTGGGCCCCTGAGGAGAGGGGTTGAGGGCTTTTTGAAACCGTCATCCGGGCGCGTTTCGCAAATGGGAGGAAGTCATGAAATCGAGCTTGAAACTGGCGTTGGGACTGACCTCGGCAATCACAGCGTCGACAGCCGTCGCGAACGTCGCGCACGCTGAAGACCTGACCCTGTGCTGGGCCGCCTGGGACCCGGCCAACGCGCTTGTCGAACTGTCCAAGGATTTTACCAAGGAAACCGGTATCGGCATGAAATTCGAGTTCGTGCCGTGGACCAACTATGCCGACCGTTTCCTCAACGAGCTCAACTCGCACGGCAAATTGTGCGACCTGATCATCGGCGACAGCCAGTGGATCGGCGGCGCTGCCGAGAACGGCCATTACGTCAAGCTGAACGACTTCTTCGACAAGGAGAAGATCAGCATGGACGATTTCGTGCCGGCAACCGTCGTCGGCTATTCGGAATGGCCGAAGAACACGCCGAACTACTGGGCGCTGCCGGCCATGGGCGACGTCGTCGGCTGGACCTACCGCAAGGACTGGTTCTCCAAGCCGGAGCTGCAGAAGGAATTCAAGGAGAAGTACGGTTGGGACCTCGGCCCGCCAACCACTTTCGACCAGTTGAAGCAGGTCGCCGAGTTCTTCCAGAAGCGCGAGATCGACGGCAAGACCGTCTATGGCGCCTCGATCTACACCGAGCGCGGCTCCGAAGGCATCACCATGGGCGCCATGGACGTGCTCTACAGCTATGGCTTCCAATACGAAAACCCCAAGAAGCCCTATGAAATGGAAGGCTTCGTCAACTCCGACAAGTCGGTCAAGGGGCTGGAGTTCTACAAGGCGCTCTATGATTGCTGCACGCCGCCCGGTGCCTCGAACAGCTACATGGGCGAAGGCGTCGATGCCTTCAAATCCGGCCAGGTGGCGATGCACATGAACTTCGCCTTCACATGGCCGGGCCTGCAGAAGGACGAGAATGTCGGCGGCGACAAGATCGGTTACTTCGTCAACCCGAAGGGTCCCGACGGCGAGCAGTTCGCCCAGCTCGGCGGCCAGGGTATCTCCGTGGTGTCCTATTCCGACAAGCAGGAGGCGGCGCTGAAATACATCAAGTGGTTCGCCAACAAGGACGTGCAGGCCAAATGGTGGTCGCTCGGCGGCTATTCGTGCCTCAACGCGGTGGTCAAGGATCCGAAGTTCCCGGCCAGCCAGCCCTATGCGCAGACCTTCCTCGACTCGATGGCCATCGTGAAGGACTTCTGGGCCGAGCCGAGCTACGCCCCGCTGCTGCAGGCTTCGCAGAAACGCTTCCACGACTATGTCGTCGCCGGCCAGGGTTCGGCCAAGGATGCGCTCGACGGCCTGGTCAAGGACTGGACCCAGGTCTTCCAGGACGATGGCAAGATGTAACCAGCTCCTCCCGAGCTAAGCCAAGCATCCCGTGCCGCCCCTTGGCACGGGATGCAGTTCAGATAAATTCCATGACAGAGACGACCAAGTGACCGAAGCAGGACTCACCATGCTCAATCGGACCGCGGAGAACGTTGCCCGGGCGACCCCGGAACCGTTGGCCCGCAAGGTCCGGGGCATCAGCGACAAGGGCCTCGCCTGGCTGTTCATCTCGCCGACGATCCTGTTGCTGCTGGCCATCAACATCTTCCCGCTGTTCTGGGCGATCTATCTGTCGTTCACCAACTACCGGGCCAACCGCCCGAACGAGGTGGTGAAAAATCTCGGCCTTGCCAACTACCAGCGCATCCTCGGCGACAAGGACATCTGGATCGCCATGCAGACGACCGCGCATTTCGTGTTCTGGACGATCCTTTTGCAGACGCTGATCGGCTTCACGCTGGCCTGGCTGATCGACAGGAAGTTCCGAGGCCACGCCTTCTGGACGACGCTGATCCTGGTGCCGATGATGCTGTCGCCGGCGGTAGTCGGCAATTTCTGGCGCTTCCTCTATGAGCCGCAGATCGGCCTGTTCGCCTATGCGATCTCCTTCGTCACGAGGATCCCGCCGACCAATATTCAGATGCTCTCCAACGTGTCGCTGGCGCCCTGGTCGATCATCATCGTCGATACCTGGATGTGGACGCCCTACGTGATGCTGATCTGCCTCGCGGGCCTACGCTCCATCCCCGAATACATCTACGAGGCGGCCGAGGTCGACCGCGCCTCGAACTGGCGGCAGTTCTGGTCGATCACGCTGCCGATGGCGCTGCCCTTCATCATGCTGGCGGTGCTGTTTCGCGGCATCGAGAACTTCAAGATGTTCGACATGGTCAATCTGTTGACCGGCGGCGGGCCGGGCTCGACGACCGAGGTCGCCTCGATAACGCTGAAGCGGCAGGCTTTCGAAAGCTGGCGCACCGGTTATTCCTCGGCCTTCGCCATCATCCTTTTCGTGGCGGTGTTCGGCCTGGCCAACATCTACGTCAAGGCGCTCAACAAGGTGAAGCAGAGATGAGCCTGACCACAGCCCATTCGGTCGTCGCACCGAGCAGCAACTCGAAACGGATCGCCGGCACGATCATCGTGCTTTACGCACTGATCTCGATCGTGCCGCTGCTGTGGATCTTCGCCACCAGCTTCAAGACGCCGCCGGATTCGATTGCCTATCCGCCCAAGATCCTGTTCCAGCCCAGTCTTGAGGGCTACTGCAATTTGTTCACGACGCGGACCCGGCAGACGCCGGAATACATCAACTCGCTGGGTCCGGCGACGGGCTTCTGCGACGAGACCACGCGCAAGCGCAACATGGTGATCGCCGGTCCGTCCAACTTCCTGCCGCGCTTCGTCAATTCGCTGATCATCGCCTTCGGTTCGACCTTCTGCGCCGTGTTCTTAGGCACGCTGTCGGCCTACGGCTTCTCACGCTTCAAGGTGCCGCTCGCCGACGACCTCCTGTTCTTCATCCTGTCGACGCGCTTCATGCCGCCGATCGCCGTCGCCATTCCGATCTATCTGATGTACCGCGAGCTTGGCCTGTCGGACACCGCGCTCGGCATGATCCTGCTCTATACGGCGGTCAACGTGTCGCTGGCTGTCTGGCTGCTGAAGGGCTTCATCGACGAGATCCCGCGCGAATATGAAGAAGCGGCAATGATCGACGGCTACACGCGGCTGCAGGCCTTCTGGCGCACCGTGCTGCCGCAGGCGACGACCGGCATAGCCGCGACCGCCATCTTCTGCCTGATCTTCGCCTGGAACGAGTATGCGTTCGCAGCTCTCCTGACCTCCGGCACGGCGCAGACCGCGCCGCCCTTCATCCCGACCATCATCGGCGAAGGCGGCCAGGACTGGCCGGCGGTCGCGGCCGGCACGACGATCTTCCTGGTGCCGATCCTGGTTTTCACCATCCTGCTTCGCAAGCAATTGCTGCGCGGCATCACCTTCGGCGCGGTGCGCAAATGAGCTTGACCAAGCCTGGGAACCGCAAATCGCGCTGGCCGGCCTGGGCACGGCGCGGGCTGATGGAAAACATCGCGACAGCGCTGATCGCCATCGGCTTCCTGATGCTGTTCCAGCCCTTCGCGCTGTCGCTCTACACCTACTCCTTCATCACCATGCTCGCCGGCACCGTGATGTTCATCATCGTCTCCAAATTCCCGGAATAATCATGGCCGAAATCCGTGTCCAGCACCTGAGAAAGGCCTTCGGCGATTTCGTCGCCGTGCAGGATTCCAACTTCGTCGTCGAGGATGGCGAGTTCTTCGTCATGCTCGGCCCGTCCGGCTGCGGCAAGACGACGACCTTGCGCATGATCGCGGGGCTTGAGCTGCCGACCGGCGGCCAGATCCTGCTCGGCGGCGACGACGTCACCATGCTGCGGGCCCGCGAGCGCGACATCGCCTTCGTCTTCCAGCTGTTCGCGCTCTATCCGCACATGAATGTGCGCAAGAACATCGGCTTCCCGCTGCTGGCGCAAGGCATGCCTTCGGCCGAAATCCGCACGCGGGTCGAGGAAACGGCGAAGCTGCTGCGCATCGACCATCTGCTCAACAAATCCGTCTCCGGACTTGCCGGCGGCGACCGCCAGCGCGTCGCGCTCGGCCGCGCCATCGTGCGGCGGCCAAAATGCTTCCTGATGGATGAGCCGCTGGGAACCCTTGACACCGAATTCCGCGATTTGATGGTCCACGAGCTGCGCGAACTGCACAACCGCATCCATGCCACGACGGTCTATGTCACGCACGACCAGATGGAAGCGATGTCGATGGCCGACAAGATCGCGGTGATGAACCATGGCGTCATCGAGCAGTTCGGAAGCCCGCGCGAAATCTATGACCGCCCGGCGACCATGTTCGTCGCCGACTTCATCGGCTCGCCACCGATGAACTTTTTGGGATTTGGCGGCGGGCTCGCCAAGGGCGCCAGGGAGATCATCGTGCAAGGCGCGAAGGTCGCGGTGCCGGAGGTGCGCGAGGACATCGCACCTGGCGACATGGCGCTCGGCATCCGCCCTGAACACATCCGCTTCGACGACGCCTCAAAATTGCGCGGCGCCATCTACGGCACCGAATATCTCGGCACCACGCAGATCGTCGCGGTGGAGACGGCGGATGGCATCATCAAGGCACGCGTACCGGCCGAAATCAGGCTCGCCACCGGCGACCATGTCGGCCTGACGCTGAGCAGCGCGCGGCTGTCGCTGTTCGAGAAGGGATCGGGCCGCGCGGTGAGAACCGCGATCCACGATGTCGCCTCGGAACGGAGGGCCCAGCATGGCTGAGGTGCACATCAAGAACGTGACCAAGAGTTTCGGCGACCATGTCGCCGTCGACGGCCTCGACCTGCACATAGCAGATGGTGAATTCGTCGTGCTGCTCGGGCCAACCGGGGCCGGCAAGACGACGACGCTGCGGCTCATCGCCGGGTTGGAACGGCCAGACAGCGGCACGATCGAGATCGGCGGACACAATGCCACGACGCTGTCGCCGGCCGAGCGCGACACCGCCTTCGTCTTCCAGCAATATTCGCTCTATCCGCATCTGTCGGTGTTCGACAATCTCGCCTTTCCGCTGCGCTCGCCGGCGCGGAAAATGCCGGAAGACCAGATCCGCCGCCGGGTCGAGGAGGTGGCGAAGATGGTGCGCATCCATCACAAGCTCGCCAACCGCTCGACCAAGCTTTCGGGCGGCGAAATGCAGCGCGTCGCCATCGGCCGCGCGCTGGTGCACAAACCGTCCATCTATCTGATGGACGAGCCGCTGTCATCGCTCGACGCCAAGCTGCGGGCGGATCTGCGGCTCGAGCTGAAGCGCATCCAGACCGAGCTCGGCGCCACCATGCTTTACGTCACCCACGACCAGATCGAGGCGATGACGATGGCAGACCGCATCGGCATCCTCACCGAGGGCGTGCTGGTGCAGATCGGCTCGCCGCGCACCATCTATTCAGAGCCGGCAAACCTGCATGTCGCGGCGAGGCTCGGCCAGCCGGCGATCAATCTTCTGCCGACCGGGCTGCTGCCTGACGGCGGCGCACCGGCCGGCACCAAGACGATCGGCGCGCGCACCGAGCATCTGACGATCGCGAAGGCCGCGAATGGCCATGCTGACGGCGTTGTCGACTGGGTCGAGCATCTCGGTGACCAGAACCATTTGCATGTGACGGTAGGCACCAAGAAACTGGTGACGCTGACCGATCCCGACACGGATCTGGCGCAGGGCGACAAAGTGGTGATCCGCTACCGGGCGCCGCTGTATTTCGGCGCCGATGGACAGCGATTGATGTGAGCGGTTTTCGGTGATTCAGCACCGGTTTTGACTTTGCCAGTACGGGACGAATCGATGAAGCACTTTTTCAATCGCAGGGAAACGATCGTCACCGAGGCGCTGGACGGCCTGCTACGAACCATTGGCTCCGGCGATCTCGCGCGCCTCGACGGCTATCCCGAGATCAAGGTCGTCCTGCGCGC
>NZ_RZRA01001460.1:0-821 GCF_003998945.1 Mesorhizobium sp. M7A.F.Ca.CA.003.01.2.1
CGCCAAGGGCCTGATCGACGTCACCGTTCGCGATCTGGGCCGGGTGCTGGCGCCGCAACTGCCGCCGGACTGGGCCGAGCAGATCAAAGCTACCAAAGTCGGCGGTGCCACCGTCACGCGCGAAACCGAACGCGGCGTCGAATTCATCGGCATCTGCTCGTCGCGCGAAGTGTCCGACGACAAGGTTGCCCAGATGGCGTTCCAGGCCGAAGGCTCCGGCGGCGACAAGGATGCCGACGCGCTCAGCAAGAAATATGTCGACGAGCTGAAGGCAAAAGCCCGCATCGTCAAGCGCTGACGTGGGCAACGCAGTGACTGCGCTCGCGTTGAGCGCCGGCGATCCGTCCGGCATTGGGCCGGAGATCGCCATCGCCGCCTTCATGGCGCGTGAAGCTGCCGCCCTGCCCCCCTTCTACCTGCTCGCCGATCCGGCGCTGATCGCCTCCCGGGCGCGCCTGCTCGGCCTCTCGCTGCCGATCGCCGAAGCCACCCCGGCACAAGCGGCGCAGGTCTTTGCCCGCGCCTTGCCGATCGTTCCGCTGGCTGCAGGCTGCATCGACAGCCCCGGCCAGCCGGATCCGGCCAATGCGGCCGCCACGATCGAGGCCATCGACCGCGCCGTCGCCGATTGCCTTGCCCGCGAAGCCTCGGCCGTGGTCACCTGCCCCATCGCCAAGAAGCCGCTCTACGATGCCGGCTTTCGCTTTCCCGGCCACACCGAATATCTGGCGCATCTGGCGGCTCGGCACAGCGGCGTCGAGGCGATGCCGGTGATGATGCTGGCAGGACCCGACCTGCGCACCGTTCCCGTCACCATCCAC
>NZ_RZRA01001461.1:0-820 GCF_003998945.1 Mesorhizobium sp. M7A.F.Ca.CA.003.01.2.1
CCCATAGGCTTGAGATCGAAGAACATTTTGTGCGCGCCGAAGCCGATGGTGCCAACTGATCTGGGCTGATTGTCTCGAAATTCTGACGCCAGTGGCACAGGCATGCGAGCCGGTCGCGACCTCACGAACGCGGAGCGTTCGGCTATCCTGAGGCGACAGGCCCTTGCCCGTTCGCCCGCGCCGCCGATTGTTGCGTTGCGGCGAGGGGGGCTTTCGGCTATTGAGGCCGGACTTGAAACGGAGCCTGTTTTTAGCTGATGAGCCTTGTCGATACGGTCAAGAACGCGTTCGTACCGATCCATCGCGAAGGCTATCCCTTCATCGCGGCCTTTGGCGCGGCGACGCTTTTCCTCGGCTATTTCTCCTCGGTCCTGTTCTGGATCGGTCTGATCCTGACGGCCTGGTGCGTTTATTTCTTCCGCGATCCCGAGCGCGTCACGCCGGTCGACGACCGCTTGGTGGTCAGCCCCGCCGACGGCATCATCTCGGCGGTCGGGCCGGCCGTGCCGCCGCGCGAACTCGGCCTCGGCAATGTCGAGATGACCCGCATCTCGGTGTTCATGAATGTCTTTTCCTGTCACGTGAACCGCGCCCCGGTACGCGGTCGTATCGTCAGGATCGAACACCGGCCCGGAAAATTCCTCAACGCCGAACTCGACAAGGCCAGCACCGAGAACGAGCGCAACGGCCTGGTCATCGAAAGCCCCAACGGCACGATCGCCGCCGTCCAGATCGCCGGCCTGGTGGCGCGGCGGATCGTCTGTTGGGCCGAGGCGGGCGGCTCGATCCGCACCGGCGAGCCTTTCGGCTTGATCCGCTT
>NZ_RZRA01001462.1:0-819 GCF_003998945.1 Mesorhizobium sp. M7A.F.Ca.CA.003.01.2.1
CCGTGGTCCAGTGTCACAAATCGGTTCCGATCGGCAAGGCGCTGCAGGCGGAGGGCGTGCCTCTGGTCGTTTATCTCCGCAATGTCGAGTTCCATGAACTGGGCGGCGATCTGCGCGAATTGCATTCGGCGCTTTACATTGCCAATTCGGATTTCACCGCGCGAACCTACAAAAAAGAATTCGGCATCGAGGCAGCGGTGATCCCGCCAACCATCAACCCGGCGCATTACTCGACGCCGACGACGGGCCAGTTCGTCACGCTGATCAACCCTTATGAGGAAAAGGGGTTTGAGCTCGCGGTGCGGATTGCCGGCGCCTGCCGCGAAATTCCATTCCTGTTCGTCGAAAGCTGGAAGCTCGACGACGATCACCGGGCGCGGATCGAACAGACGATCGCTCCCTTGGGCAATGTCGTCCTGGAGAGCCGCACCAGCGACATGAAGACGGTCTATGGCCGCACGAAGATCCTGCTTGCTCCCAGCAAGTGGGAAGAGGCGTGGGGCCGCGTCGCTTCGGAGGCCCATTGCAGCGGAATCCCCGTTATCGGTTCGCGGCGCGGCGGTCTGCCCGAGGCTGTCGGCTCCGGTGGCGTGGTGCTGGATTACGATGCTCCGCTGGCCGATTGGGTCGCGGCCGTCAGGCGGCTGTGGAACGACAACCAGGAATATGACCGGCTTTCCAGTCTCGCTCGCAGCTTCGCCGGGCGCCCGGAACTCGATCCCGATCGCCAGTTCATCACCTTCTTCTCGATACTGGACAGGGCCATGCAGCAGCGCGCGCGACAGGCGGCCTGACGACGCCGCCTGAGCAGGTCAGGCC
>NZ_RZRA01001463.1:0-818 GCF_003998945.1 Mesorhizobium sp. M7A.F.Ca.CA.003.01.2.1
ATTGTGGGATGAGGGGCGCGGACTTGCCGCCGTCAGGCGACGGTGGCTTGATCGTGCCGCGGGGCTCGGCGGCGAGGTTGCCGTCAGAATTGACGGTAATGTGGTGCGCGGGGTGTTTGAGACCATTGACGAGGACTGCCGTTTCGTGATCCGCGACGATGAAGGTTCGGTTCGGACGATCGCCGCCGGCGATGTGCATTTCGGCGCGGTCGCTTCGGCCAGGGCATAGGGCCGTTCATGAACGGTTCTAACTGTTTGTTTTTGCGCAACTCCGGTGGGAAAACCGTTACACACTTTTCCCGGAATTGCTTTTGAGCTTGGCCTGAGGGCCAGGAAGGGAAAAATCATGGCGAAAGCGGAAAACGCCGAACTCGTCTTCGTGCCGCTCGGCGGCGTCGGCGAGATCGGCATGAACTTCGCTCTTTACGGCTACGGGCCGCCCAGCGCGCGCGAATGGATCGTCATCGATGTCGGAGTGACCTTCCCCGATGCCAGCCTGCCGGGCGTCGACCTGGTGCTGCCCGACACACGCTTCATCGAGGAGAACCTCGCCAATCTGCGCGGCATCATCATCACGCATGCGCATGAAGACCATTACGGCGCGCTGCTCGACACATGGCCGAAGCTGAAGGCGCCGGTCTGGATGACGCCGTTCAGCGCCGGCCTGCTGGAAGCCAAGCGGCAAGGCGAGCAGGGCGCACCGAAAATACCGGTCACGATCTACCGGGCGGGCGAGAAATTCACCGTCGGCCCCTTCGAGATCGAAGCCATTCCGGTCGCGCACTCGATTCCCGAGCCGATGTCGCTGGCGATCACCT
>NZ_RZRA01001464.1:0-818 GCF_003998945.1 Mesorhizobium sp. M7A.F.Ca.CA.003.01.2.1
TCCCGGTTCTCATCGAAGAGAGCGAGTGGGCGGCGATCAGCGCCGGCCTCGTGCAGCGCGCCGAACTGTTCGAGGAAACCATCGCCGATATATACGGGCCGAACCGGCTGGTCGAAAAAGGCATCCTGCCGGCGGGATTGATCGCCGCCAGCCCCGAATATTTGCGGCCTGTCCTCGGCACCAAGCCGGCCGGCGGCCACTTCCTGCATTTCTGCGCCTTCGAGCTCGGCCGTGGACCTGACGGCCAGTGGTGGGTGCTTGGCGATCGCACGCAGGCGCCGTCCGGCGCCGGCTTCGCACTGGAAAACCGCGTCGCCACCACACGCGCGCTGTCCGACATCTATGGCGAGATGCATGTGCACCGCCTTGCCGGCTTTTTCCGCCGTTTTCGCGACGCGCTGATCGGCATGGCCAAGGAGACCGACGGCCGCGTCGCCATCCTCACGCCGGGGCCGCTCAACGAAACCTATTACGAACACGCCTACATCGCCCGCTATCTTGGCATCATGCTGCTCGAAGGCGAGGATTTGACCGTTTCAGGCGGCCGGCTCATGGTACGCACGGTTTCCGGCCTGATGCCGATCAGCGTGTTGTGGCGGCGGCTCGATGCCGCCTTCGCCGATCCGCTCGAACTGCGCCCGGATTCGCAGATCGGCACGCCGGGCCTGGTCGAGGCGATCCGCCAGGGCGCGGTTGCTACCGTCAATGCGCTTGGCTCCGGCCTGATGGAGACGCGTGCGCTGCTCGCCTTCCTGCCCAAGATTTCACGGGCCTTGCGGGGCGAGGAATTGCTGCTGCCAAGCGTCGCGACATGGTGG
>NZ_RZRA01001465.1:0-817 GCF_003998945.1 Mesorhizobium sp. M7A.F.Ca.CA.003.01.2.1
CGACTGTCGGGCGTCGCCAGCTTTGGCCGACGCCCGACAGTCGACGACAACGGCGCGCCGCTGCTGGAAACCTTTGTCTTCGATTTCTCCGGCGACCTCTATGGCGAGGTTTGTCAGGTTTCCTTCTTCGGTTTCCTGCGTCCGGAGGTGAAGTTCGAGGGGCTCGACGCGCTGGTCGCGCAGATGAAGCGCGATGAAGCCGAGGCACGCGCGCTGCTTGCCGGCGTCAGGCCGCTCTCCGACCTCGACGCTGCGATGGCATTTTAAGCTACTTCTTCAGTGCCAGGCCAACGGCGATGAAGGTCCAGCCCTGGAAGATCAGATCGATCGCCAGGAACAGACCGAGCACCCACAGGCTGTTGACCGGCCAGCCCATGGCGATGATCAGGCCCGCAAGCGCGGTGATGACACCGGCAGCGACGATCCAGCCCCAGCCGCGTTCCGGCCGATGGCTGTAGCCGACCCAGGCCCTGAGCACCCCTGACGCGACCAGCGCAATCGCCAGCAGGAATGTCAGCACCGCCGAGGCAAGCAACGGATTGCCGAAAGCGAAGAAGCCGGCAACGGCGTACAGCAGTCCGCTGAGCAGCCAGTAGAAGAAGCGGCTCCAGGTCTTGACGCCGAACGCGTGCACGATCTCGATGATGCCCGCCATCAGCATCAGCCATCCCACGACGTAGACGGAAGCCACCGTGGCGACGAACAGGTTGGCGAAGGCAATGCCGCCGAAGATGAGCAGCAGCACACCGAGCGCGACAAACCATCCCCATTTTGTCCGTGTCTGTTCGATCGCGATTTTCAGGGCGTCGCCATGCAG
>NZ_RZRA01001466.1:0-813 GCF_003998945.1 Mesorhizobium sp. M7A.F.Ca.CA.003.01.2.1
CCCCTCGCCGCGCCTGGGCGAGCACACCCAAGAAATCCTTGCCGAACTGGAGAAGTCTGGACAATGAAGACTGGCGGACAACTCATCGTCGACGCTCTCGAAGCCAACGGCACCGACCGCATCTACTGCGTGCCCGGTGAATCCTATCTGGCGGTGCTCGACGCGCTGCACGATTCAGCGATCCGCACCATCGTCTGCCGCCAGGAAGGCGGTGCCGCCATGATGGCCGATTGCCACGGCCGCCTGACCGGCAAGCCCGGCATCTGCTTCGTCACCCGCGGCCCCGGCGCCACCAATGCCTCGGCCGGCATCCACATCGCCATGCAGGATTCGATACCCGTCATCCTGTTCATCGGCCAGGTCGCCGGCCACGCCAAAGAGCGCGAGGCTTTCCAGGAGGTGGATTACAAGAGGTTCTTCGGCGACATCGCCAAATGGGTAGTCGAGATCGACGACGCCTCGCGCATCCCAGAATTCGTCACCCGCGCCTTCGCCGTGGCGACATCGGGCCGTCCCGGCCCAGTGGTGATCTCGCTGCCCGAAGACATGCTGACCAGTGTCGTTGAAGCGCCCGTCGCCTTGCCGCACACACCGGTCGAAACGCGGCCCGGGGAAGCCGAACTCGATGCGCTTGAGAAATTGCTGGCCAAGTCCAAGCGGCCTTTCGTCATCCTTGGCGGCACGCGCTGGGACGCCGAGGCGGTTGCACAAATGCGCGCGATCGCCGAGGCCTGGTCGCTGCCGGTCGGCTGTTCCTTCCGCCGCCAGATGCTGTTCGATCATCTGCATCCGAACTATGCCGGCGATGTCGGC
>NZ_RZRA01001467.1:0-810 GCF_003998945.1 Mesorhizobium sp. M7A.F.Ca.CA.003.01.2.1
CCTTCGGCCTGCGCCACGCAGCCGGCGACGCCGACCAGCATCTCGCGGCCGGCCAGGGCACGCTCGGCTTTCATGTCGCGGATACGGCCGAGCTCGGAATAGACCTTTTCGGCCGCCTTCTCCCTGATATGACAGGTGTTCAGCAGCACCAGGTCCGCCTCGCCAATGGCATCGGTCGCGGAATAGCCGTCGGCAGCCAGCGCATCGGCCATACGCTGCGAATCATAGACGTTCATCTGGCAGCCATAGGTCTTGATGAAGACTTTTTTCGCTGCCGTGGAAAGCACTGCCGGCTGTCCAGCCATAGTGCCGATGTCGTCGCTTTCTATCGTGTTCAAGTCCATAAGGCGGCTTCTAACGCCTTTCCGTGACAAAAAACAGACGATTCTCGGCCCGCGCCAGCAAGGGCATGCCGGGGCTAGCGGCTCGGCCGCGGGTCGGCAAGCGCCGCCTGCATCATCTCACGCACCTGGCTTTCCATCAGTTTCGACGTCTCCTTGCGGTTCGAACCCTTGGAAAAGGCGATTGCCTCGCCGAAATGCACCTCGACGTCGAGCGCGCCCTCCGCCAGCAATACCTTGAGATGCGGCATCAAATCCTCATCGCCGATCCAGGCGGCAAGCGGGCGATGCCGGCGGCCGAGCGGCACGCCGTGCAGACGCGTATAGGCGATCGCCACCGGCTGGATGAACACCTGTTCCGCCGCGCCTTCCGAAATCGCCATCGAGGCGGCGCCGAACAGCGTGCTCTTGAACGGCAGGACCATATTGCCGTCGCCGGTCGAGCCCTCGGCAAACAGCACCATCGCAT
>NZ_RZRA01001468.1:0-807 GCF_003998945.1 Mesorhizobium sp. M7A.F.Ca.CA.003.01.2.1
GTTCCCGCCGACAGGATGTTGCTGGCGGCCGCCGACAGGATGCCGGACTGCGCCACCGCCACCTTCTGAATACCGGACTCCTGCGAGGTCTCGGTCAGTTGTTCGATCTGATGCGAAATCTGCATGATCTTCTCGAGCGGCTGTCGCAATTGCGCCAACCGTTCGGTGAGCTTCTGGCCGATCGACGAGGTGTTGTTGATAAGATCGATGATCGGGCCACTGAGCAGATAGCCGGCGGTGGCGAACACACAAAGGGACAACAGCACCAGAAGGGTTGCCGAGATCACTTCCGGGATACCGTGCTTGCGCAGCAGCCGGACGATCGGCGTCAGCGTCAGCGCCAGCAGGAAAGCCAGAAGCACTGGCATGAAAAAGGCGCGGGCGAAATAGAGCGCGTAGATGGCCATGAAGAGAAAGATGCCGATCAGCAACGAGCGCATCAGACGCGTGTCGGCGCGAGCCGCGACGCGCGAATCCGGTTCATCGGAAACGTCCTGTCCCCAGGCTGTGGGTTCGGTTTTCATGGTCACCCCTCAAGCCGGCGCCCCTTCGCACGGCAATCGCCTCCATGAAACGCAGAGTTACGGGCGAGGGTTCCATGAGCCGGCTTCGGGATTGAGGCCGCTCGCGCCGGCTCCGGGTCAGGCTGCCGGCGACGTGACGGCTGTGGCGGGCTTGGCTGTTTCCTTGCGCACGATCGGCGCCACCCTGGTGCCGTAGAGTTCGATCGCCTTCATGATCTTGGCGTGCGGCATGGTGCCGATCGCCATCTGCAGCAGGAAGCGGTCATTGCCGAAGATCTTGTGC
>NZ_RZRA01001469.1:0-806 GCF_003998945.1 Mesorhizobium sp. M7A.F.Ca.CA.003.01.2.1
TTCTTCGACCTGGACGAGGCGGACGATCAGGGCAACGAATATGGGGTCGCCTGGATCGATCAGTTGGCCGGCGGCCGCAACAGCGGTCGTGGCCTGCTGCTGTCGGGCAATCACGCCGAGCACGGCTCGCATGCCGCCTCGCGCGTCGGCGGCAATTTCTCGGTACCGGTGCAGCCGCCGTTCAATGTGCTCAACCGGCCGTTCCTGACCGCCTTCAACGCTGCCTACAGGTGGAGGAAGAGCCGAGCAACGGTGCCGCGCCAGGCCGGATATCAGGGCTTCTTCTTTCCACTTGACGGCGTGCGCGACTGGAACCGGCTTTATGGGCCGAAAGGGCTCTTCCAGCACCAGAGCGTGGTGCCGGAAGAGACGGCGCGCGAGGCCGTGCCGGCATTGCTGGCGGCTGCAAGGCAAGCCGGGCAGGGCTCGTTCCTCACGGTGCTGAAACGCTTCGGCTCCATCCGCTCGCCGGCGCTGCTGTCGTTTCCGCGTCCCGGCTACACGCTGACACTGGATTTCCCCAACAGGGGCGCCACGACGCTGACACTGCTGCGGGAACTCGACCGCATCACGGTCGAGGCCGGCGGCGCGGTCAATCCGTACAAGGACGCCCGCATGGGGGCCGAAATCTTCGCTTCGTCCTTTCCCGAATGGCAGCGGCTGGAAGGGCTCCGCGACCACGCCTTCATGTCTGATTCCTGGGCGCGCACCGCGAAGAGACTGGATGCGCGACGAGGCGCGGTCGAAGCAGCCGAATAGATAAAATTCGAATAATTCTTGGTTAATTGATGATTAATAACGAGATT
>NZ_RZRA01000146.1:0-7729 GCF_003998945.1 Mesorhizobium sp. M7A.F.Ca.CA.003.01.2.1
ATTCGGTTACGCACCCAAAAACACCGATCAATGCCGGTCGCGACAGCAAAACCGTGTCCATTGGCAAATGAAGGAAGCGTTTGAATGTCCGTTCGCATTGTAATTTCGGCTTTCGTCCTGGCTCTGCTGCCTCTGGCAAGCTCGAGCCTCGCCCGGGCCGACGACAGCATGGAAAAAGCCAAGGCGGTAAAGGAAGAAGGCGGCAAGTATTTGGATGCGGATGGAAATCCGACCTACAAGATCGAAAACGGAACCGTCGATTGGTACACGTTCAGCGGCTACCGCCGGTATCATTCCGATTGCCATGTCTGCCACGGACAGGACGCGACAGGTTCGAGCTATGCGCCGGCTTTGGTCAACAGCTTGAAAACCATGGATTACGCCACATTCCTCTCGATCGTCGTCGAAGGCCGCAAGAATGTCGGCGGCGGCAAGGAAAACGTCATGCCTGCCTTTGGCGACAACAAGAACGTCTATTGCTACCTGGACGATCTCTACGTCTATCTGCGCGCGCGCGCGGATGGCGCGGCGCCCCGCGGAAGGCCGCCCAAGCACGAAGACAAGGCCCAGGCGGCGAAGGATGCCGAAGCATCCTGCATGGGTGGATGACATGATCGGCCGCGATGCATTGAAGCTGCGCGTCGTTCTGCCGATCCTCGGCACACTCGCCTTGCTGCCGTCGAACGCGCATGCGCAAAGCGCCGGCCTTGGCGCGGCGGGAGAACTGGTCGACCCTGACATTCTGCGCGTCTGCGCCGATCCCTCGAATATGCCCTTCACCGACAAGAGCGGCGAAGGCTTCGAAAACAAGCTGGCCGAACTGGTTGCCGCGAAAACCGGGCGCAAGTCCGTCTCCTACACCTGGTTTCCCACGATCACCGGCTTCGTGCGCAATACGTTGGGGGCCAACCGATGCGACATCATCATGGGCTATGCCCAAGGCGATGAGCTGGTGCAGAACACCAACGCCTACTATCGCTCCGCCTATGTGCTGGTGCATCCGAAAAGCCACGATATGGAAGGCGTGGAAACGATCGAGGATCCCAGACTCACAGGCAAAACGATCGGCGTCGTTGAAAGCACGCCGCCAACCGCCAACATGGCCGCCAACAAGCTTCTGCGGACCGCCAAGATCTATCCGCTTGCGGTGGATACGCGCGTCACCCCATCAATGGGGGAGGTCATGATCAAGGACATGCTGGCACACAAGATCGATGCGGCGGTGCTGTGGGGACCGATGGCAGGTTACTACGCCAAGGAACTCGGAGCTGATGTGACGATCGTTCCACTGGTGAAGGAAAAAACCGGCTCGCGCATGTCTTACCGCATCACCATGGGCGTACGTCCGTCGGACCAGGAATGGAAGCGGACGCTCAACCGGGTGATCAGGGAAAACCAGGCGGAGATCACCAGGATCCTGCTGAGCTACAACGTGCCGCTGATCGACGAACACGACAACCTGATTACCCAATGAATGGAAGGGAGACTATTTTCGTGCTGGTCGCCGCGAGCCTTCTGGGTCTGGCCGAGCCGACATGGGCTGGCGACATCGCCGAACCCAGCGGTTTCCGGATGGACGACTATCGGGCGCCGGTGCCGCGGACGCTGCAAGGCGCGAGGGTGGTGACGACGGTGGAAGCGGAAGCGCTGTGGCGAGCGAAAAAGGCGATCTTCTTCGACGTGATGCCGGACACGCCCAAACCGGCCAATTTGCCGGCAGGGACGATATGGAGAGACAAGGTCAGAAAGGACATTCCAGGCAGCATATGGCTGGCCAATGTGGGATACGGCGCTATTTCGCAGGAGACCGCCAGCTATTTTCGCCAAGGCCTCGCGGCCAAGGCCGGGACGGACAAGTCGCGCACGGTTCTGTTCTACTGCATGACGAATTGCTGGATGTCGTGGAATGCGGCGAAACGGGCCGTCCAGTGGGGCTACAGTTCAGTGATCTGGTATCCGCTCGGCGCCGATGGATGGGAAGATGCAAACCTTCCACTGGAGGAGAAAAAACCCTACGCAACGAACAATTGAAATAAGGACTGCAATTATTCTCGATAGTTTGTTTTCAATTTTTCAAAACCTATTGTTTCATTTGTCCATTTTGAAACTTGATGGACGAGCCATTGCGTCGGTGCCCTGCAATGGTTGGCTAACGACAGGATCGGTCCCTTCGGGCTGGTATAAGAGGAGAAATGTCATGAAGAAGAACTGGAAAAAACCGACCATGTGTCAGGTTGCCGCTGGCTTCGAAATTTCACGGTATCTGCCTGCTGAAATTACTCCCAAGAAGTAGGCCGCAGAGGTGCGCGTCCCTGGCGACAGGGGCGCGCATCCCCTCGCCGCATGGGATTTCCGTGAAAGATTTTGACGCACGCAAAGCGCGCGGACTGTCGTTTGTGACTGCAAATTGCCTGCAGGTCAGAGAAGCCGGCGCGCGGGCATTTTCATGCATTTGAGGATAATCGGATCGGCGGCGGGCGGCGGCTTTCCGCAATGGAACTGCAACTACCGTCTCAGTCGTGCGGCTCGCAACGGCATGGCAAGCGTGCATCCACGAACCCAGTCAAGTGTCGCCGCCTCGGCGGACGGGTTGGGCTGGGTTCTTTTCAATGCCTCGCCCGACATTCGCCAGCAAATCGCTGCAACACCTGAATTACAGCCTGCGGGCGATGCGCCGCTGCGCTCGACACCTATTCGCGCTGTGGTGCTGACCAATGCCGACGTCGATCATATCGCCGGACTGCTCAGCCTGCGCGAGCGGCAGCCTTTCGCCATCTATGCAACGGCGCAGGTTCTGGCGACGCTGGAGGCGAATTCGATTTTCAACGTTCTCGATCCAGCGCTTGTGCCGCGGCGCATCCTGCCGCCGGCGAAAGAGTTGGCCATCTGCGACGCAGAAGGCCGCGATACCGGCGTAATGATCGAGCCCTTTGCCGTGCCCGGGAAGATAGCACTCTATCTGGAGGATAGAGACCATCCGGATGCCAATTTCAGCTCCGACGCAGGTGACACGATCGGAGTCCGAATTGCCGGCATCGGCAGCCGCGGCTCCGTCTTCTATATCCCAGGCTGCGCGCGCATCGATGCGCGGCTGCGCGCGCGTCTCACCGATGCCGCCTGTCTTTTGTTCGACGGCACGGTCTACACCGACGACGAGATGATCGTCGCCGGCGTCGGTCAGAAAACCGGCTCGCGCATGGGGCATCTGGCGATCTCGGGAGAATTGGGTTCGATTGCGGGCTTGGCCGATGTGAAGGTCGGCCGTCGCGTCTTCGTCCACATCAACAACACCAACCCCATCCTAGACGAGAATTCCGCCGAGCACGCGGCGGTCAAGGCGGCAGGCTGGGAAATCGCAAACGACGGTATGGAGATGGAATTTTGAGCGACTTCCGCGATGCAGCCAAAGGCGGACTCTCCACGAGCGCTCTCGAAGCCGTATTGAGGCAGGTTGGCGCCGAGCGCTATCACAATCGTCATCCCTTTCACCACAGGATGACCAGCGGCGCGTTGTCGAAGGCCGAGATGAAGGCTTGGGCGCTGAACCGCTATTGCTATCAGGCGGTCATCCCACGCAAGGATGCCATGATACTCGTACATGCCGAGGATCCAGCGTTTCGTGCCGCGTGGCGCAAGCGGATCGAGGATCATGACGGCGAGGACGGCTGGAGCGGCGGCATCGCGCGCTGGCTGTATCTGGCAACTTCACTCGGCCTGGACGCCGAGGCCGTGAAGAGCGAAAGGCTGGCACTGCCGGCGACACGCTTCGCGGTGGGCGCTTACCTTTCCTTTTGCACAAACCGGACGCTGTTCGAGGCGGTCGCGTCCTCGCTGACCGAGATGTTTTCGCCACTCATCATCGGCGAGCGGGTGCCGGCAATGCTGGCCAAATACGACTACATCACCGAGGATACGCTTGCCTATTTCAAGCAACGGCCCGAACAGGCCTCGCGTGACGCCGACTTCGCCCTTGCCTACGTGCTCAGCCACGCCGATACGGCGGAGCGCCAGCAGCAGGCAATCGATGCACTGGTGTTCAAATGCGATATACTCTGGGCCATGCTTGACGCGCTTCAACACGCCTATGGCGAGCGGGGAAACATACCGCCCGGCGCCTTCCAGCCCGAGGCAGCCCTATGACGGCGCTGCGCGAAAGAGCTGTGGTGTCGTTGCGATCGGTACCTTCGCTGCCGAAGCACGTGCGCATACAATACGATCCCTTGCGGCAGGCATTCGCCGTGCTTTCACCGGGAAAGATATTCTGGCCGAACGATGTCAGTCTCGACATATTGCGACGCTGCGATGGACGGTCCACGGTCGGCGACATCATTGCCGGCCTTGCCGCCGATTATGAGGCCGAACAGGAGGCCGTGGCGACCGACGTCATCGCCTTCCTGCAGGAATGGTCGGACAAGCTGCTGGTGAGGCTATGAGCACGCCCCTCCTCCCTCCAATCGGCATGCTGGCGGAACTGACGCATCGCTGCCCGCTGCAATGCCCTTATTGCTCCAATCCGCTCGAACTGCTCAAGGCCAATCGCGAACTCGACACAGAGACCTGGCTCGCCCTGTTCTCGGAGGCCGCCGATCTCGGAGTGCTCCAGGTGCATCTGTCCGGTGGCGAGCCGACACTGCGCCGCGACCTCGAGCAATTGATCGCCGGGCTTGCGGGGCGCGGCGTCTACACCAATCTGATTACCGCGGGCGTTGGCATCGTCGAGGGCCGTGTCGAGGCATTTGCCGAAGCCGGTCTAGACCATCTGCAACTGAGCTTTCAGGGCGCGCGGCCGGCGACCACGGATCGCATCGGCAACCACAAGGGTGCCCACGAAAAGAAGCTGGAGACGGCACGCCGCGCGCGCGCGGCCGGTCTGCCTCTAACCATCAACGCGCCGATCCATCGCCATAACATCGAGGAGGTGCCGGAATTCATCGATCTCGCCCTTTCGTTGGGCGCGGAGAGGCTCGAGATCGCCAATGTGCAATATGCCGGCTGGGCGTTAACCAATCGCGATCAACTGATGCCGGAGCGTGAAGCGGTCGATAGGCAGGCGGAGATCGTCGCGGAGGCACAGGAGCGGTTGGCCGGCATCATCAACATCGATTTTGTGACGCCGGACTATTTCGCGATCTATCCCAAGCCGTGCATGGGCGGCTGGGCGCGGGACGCCTTCATGGTGACGCCTGACGGCACCGTACTGCCCTGCCATGCCGCACAGACGATCCCGTCGCTCAGCTTCGAGCGTTTCGAACCACGCAGGCTGTCCTCGATCTGGGCCGATTCCCCGGCGTTCAATGCCTTTCGCGGTACGGACTGGATGCAGGAGCCATGCCGCGGCTGTGAGCGGCGCGAGATCGACTGGGGCGGCTGCCGCTGCCAGGCGATGGCGATCGCCGGCGATGCCGCTGCAACGGACCCGGCTTGCGCGAAATCGCCGATCCATGCTCGCATGGCAATGCTGATCGACGAAGCCAAGCGCATTGCCACAGTTCCTTCGAGAGAAGAAGCATTCGTCTACCGGCGGATCGGTGCGGTGACCGAATCCGCCTGACCTGGCGAGAAAGCGCTTCTCACCCCCTCGGCAAGACGCGTAGCGTCTGCTCGTCAAACAATGGCTCGTCCTGGCCGATGCGCACAAAAAGCAGGCTGTACCCCTCACCCGCGGGCACCTCGAAATACTGCATGCCGTCAGGCATTTCACCCCAGTCGCCGCAGGGCGGTTCGGGAATCTCGTCGGAGCTGGCAAGTGCTTTCAGCTCTTTCGCATAGGCGGCGTCGGGGCTGAATGTGTAGCGTTTGACGCCGGCGGGTACCGTGCCCTCGGTGTAAGGCGCCAGCACACAGCGGGCGCTGACGGCCTTGTCGGTCTTTTCCAGGAACAGGCGCTGCAACGCAGCCTCGGCGGTTTCGCCAGGCTTGATGTCAAAGACCTCGACAAGAGGGTCAGCCGCGCCGCCGTCGCTGTATTTGATGGCGAGCGCTTTGCCGGCGAATTCGAAATGGATCTGGCGGAAGCCGAAATCGCAGCGCTGCGTCCAGGCGGCCAGCCCGACAGTTTTGTCAGACAATTTTTCCCAGGCGCATTTGTCGATGGGCGGGCGCGACGGCGCCGGCTCGTCCGCCATGGCTGGTATCGTCGCGGATGCAAGCAGGGCACTGGCCCAGATGGTCGATCGCACGCTATTCATCGCTGCATCCTGTTAAAATGAAGGCGTCCCAGGCCGAACCGCCTGGATTGGCATTGGCGAAATCGGCTCCTTCGGTGAAAGCCACGCCGAAACCGGGCAAGAGCAGCCCTCTCGGCGCCGGTGTCGCTTCGCGCGAATTCAACTGCTCGGCGCCGCCGCCGGTCAAGGCATAGACCTGGCCCTCCCATAGCCTGCACAATCCGCTACCGTCCTGCAGGCCGCCTTCCCGGTCGTCGTCGGTGCAGGCGTGGCGAATGGTGCCGAGCGGGAAGGAATTCTTGCCGTTGGTCCAGGTGATGTCGGCGGGCAGGCTCGTGCCGGCTTTGGGCACGGCCAGCGAAAACACTTCGGCCGTCAGCGCCGCCGGCTCGTTGGCGAGCGGCCGGAATTGCACGACGGCACCCGAGCGCGGCTCCTGATAGGTGGCGTGACTCAGGAGGCATTCTTTTGCCAAGGCCGCCTGCATCGGGCCGAGCAGGCCCAGGAGGAAAAAGGCCAGTATGCGGGTGATCATCCAATGTCTCTGGGAAAGCGTTGAGTCGGCCCGCACAGTCGCATCATCCGCGCAAAAGCATAGCAAAATCCGGAACGGCGGCGTTTGTCCGCTCCTGGACAAAACTTGTCCACGCAAAATCCCACCAGCCTGTATGGTCGAGCGCACTGATCGAAGGAGTGGTGATGCGGCGTTTGGTGATGACGACGGCAATATCCGCATTCGCCGGTGGCTCCGCGCTGGCGGCGCCGCCTTATGTTGGGACATGGTCTAGCGACAGGCTGAACTGCCACGCGGCTCCCGACATCCAACGCGAGACTGTGTTCACAGTGGACCAGGCGTCGCTGTCGTTCCCCGATCTCGGCTGCGAGCAGGCGACATTTCGCAAAAGCTCGACCGGTTGGGTGGTGCATGCCAGCCAATGCTACGGTTCCGACCCGTCGATCGAGGAGCCGTTCGCGCGTGTCATCCATATCGTCAGGCATGGGGCCACGCTGCGGTTCACCTGGCCTGGCTTCGACAGCGGACCGCTCGTCCGCTGTTGAAGGCGTCCGGCGCCTCAGACCAGGCCGACCAGAAAGGCGGCGCCACCGAGAAAGCCTGCCGAGCAGATCCATAACAGCCAGAGCCCCCGTACCCGGCATTCCAGCACCGCCGAGCCGGGGTTGGCGGGGTCATAGTGGACGTCGACCTTGCTGCCTTCGACATACTGCCGTGCCTGGCCGCCGACGAGGCCGGGCAACGAAGCCGTCACGGTTCCGCCGAAGGTCACACGATCGGCGCTGTAGCGCTGGCCGGCGACGTCATAGGAGTAGACGATGCGGGATTTGAAGACGGTGCGCCAGCGACCATGGCCAGAATGGTTTCGGAGCGCCTGCAGGCCCGAGTTATCGATGCGGCCGGCAGTGACCGGCCATTTTGCCGCCTGCTCGGCCAGCGATCTCTGGACGAAGCCCATGCGCAAGGCAAACAGGCCCATGAACAGCAGCAGCGCTCCCGCGCCGAGGTTTTGCGGCTTGGGCAAATGCGGCCTGATCGCCTCCAGGAC
>NZ_RZRA01001470.1:0-805 GCF_003998945.1 Mesorhizobium sp. M7A.F.Ca.CA.003.01.2.1
GCATCGACGCTCGCCGAAGCTGCCGTCACGCGAGCCTTCGAGGTGATCGCGCCGGGCGTTCGCGAATGCGACGCCATCGCCGCCATCCAGGCGGCGCAGATCGCGGGCAGCCCGGATTTTGCCGGCGACATCACAGCGCTTCCGCCGACAATCCTCGGTGGCGAGAATGCCTCGGCGCCGCACATCATGTGGAGCGACAGGCGGTTTGGAGAAAACGAGACGATTGCGCTGGAACTTGCCGGCGTTTGCCGCCGCTATGCCGCCGGCCTCGCCAGGACCATGCAGCTTGGCAAGACGCCGACAAATGTCTCGGATACCGCCAAAGCGGTGATCGAGGGCATGGACGCGGTGCTCAACGCGGTCAGGCCGGGAACGACTGCCGAAGCGGTCGAAGCTGCCTGGCGCAAGGTCATCCAGCGCTACGGACTGAAGAAGGAATCGCGCATCGGCTACTCCATCGGCGTCGCCTATCCGCCGGATTGGGGCGAACACACGATCAGCCTCAGGCCGGGCGACAAGACGGTGCTTGAACCGGGCAACGTCGTTCATTCCATCCTTGGCATGTGGATGGACGGCTGGGGCATCGAGGTCAGCGAGACCATCCTGGTCACCGAAACCGGCCACGAGACCCTGACGAAGTTCCCGCGAGAGATCCATGTCAAATCCTGAGGGTTCGGCCACGGCGGGTGGTGTTGCGAAAACCGTGACGACCGATATCGACGCCGGAATTCTCGACCGGATGATCGAGGTCCGTCGCCATCTGCACCGCAATCCCGAGCTTTCGAACCAGGAGGCCGGCACGCAG
>NZ_RZRA01001471.1:0-803 GCF_003998945.1 Mesorhizobium sp. M7A.F.Ca.CA.003.01.2.1
GTCATCGGGGATGTCAGCCACGGCGGCATTGTCAGGCGCCGGACCAAGCAGCGACGTCAGTTCCTCTTCGCCGCCCTTACGTTTTGCGGCGCGAGCGCGAATTTTCTTGAAATCGGCCATTGGTCCCTCGGCAACTGGAATCAATCTAACACTTCCCGTGTGAGCCGGCAGCCTCTACCTCTTACGGCAAGCCTAAGACCCTGGAGATGGCCATGAACAAGACGATCGACGATCTGGCGAACCGCTGGCTCAAGCGGCGGCCGGACGGCCTCAGCCAGCTCGAAAGCCGGGTGCTGCAATCGACGCTCGAACGCACCACCATCTCGCGCGACACCAACAAGGCCGTTGCCTTCCACCAGACCTTCGGCGACCGGCTTGCCGATACGATCGCCCGCATCGGCGGGTCATGGTCCTTCATCCTGACCTTCATCGCCTTTCTGGTCTTATGGACGGCGGGCAATGTCTGGCTGCTGTCGCGTGACGCCTTCGATCCCTACCCGTTCATCTTCCTCAATCTCGTTTTGTCGATGGTAGCCGCCTTGCAGGCGCCTGTGATCATGATGGCGCAGAACCGCCAGACCGAACGCGACCGCATCGACGCCGCCCACGATTACGAGGTCAACCTGAAAGCCGAGATCGAGATCATGGCGCTGCATGAAAAGCTGGATGAACTGCGCCACGGCCAGATTCTCGGCATGCGCGACGAGATCGTGCAACTGACCGAGATGATCAAGCGGATCGACGAAAGGCTGTCTTCGCAGCAGTCGGCTTCATGACCGACGCGATCCACCATTTCATCGAAC
>NZ_RZRA01001472.1:0-800 GCF_003998945.1 Mesorhizobium sp. M7A.F.Ca.CA.003.01.2.1
ACAAGACCCTCGACGCGAGGACCAATTTTTTGCTCCAGCCACTTGCGATGAGCATCGGTTCGCCTGCTGGATTTGCCGTCCGGATACTGGCCTCCGTCATAGGCGGCGTGAAACATAGCGGCGAGGACAAGATCGACGCTTTGGTCGAAATGCGCGACCGACGACGCAGCTCCCACCGCATGGCAGATGAAAGGCCGTCCCGTCTTGCGATAACGGCCGTTGAACATCGCGCAACACACACGATACGCCTTCTGCACCCTGGCGATATCGGCAAGCGGATATCCAGCCTCGTATAGCTGGATGTAAAGCGCCGTGTTGGTCTGGCGCGGAACGAACAGATCTTCTTTGGTCAACTTGTCCCCCCGAACGTTGTTAGGTTTTCCGGCGACTTCTCGCTCCCGAAGCCAGCGGCTTCGGTATTCTTGCACAGATTTTACAGAAGAGTTGAGCCTGACCTCTTCCCACCAGGATCAGCCGGACAATGGAACGTTACAAATGTGATGAGGGAAGTCCAGTCCAAGGAAATTCTTGGTCCGCAGGGTTCTATCCCCCGACATTGCCCCGCAACACAGCCAGCACCTGCGCGAACTCCGCCAGACGCTCGTCGGTCAATCCCACTCGCAGCCGCTTGTCGAAGACGAGCGCGGCCTTGCGCAGTGTCTCGAACATCGCTTCTCCGGCCTCGGTCAATTCGACCAGATGAACCCGGCGGTTGACGGGGTCGCGGCGGCGCATCAGCAGGCCCTGCGCCTCCATGGCGTTGAGATGATGGGTCAGCGTCGCGCCCTGGATACCGATCA
>NZ_RZRA01001473.1:0-797 GCF_003998945.1 Mesorhizobium sp. M7A.F.Ca.CA.003.01.2.1
CGTCAATAGTAATAGATTTTCTAAATGGATCTCGGTTTTATTTTGTGAATTTTGAGAATCCTGTCCTATTTTCTTTAGAAATAATCGATCAGTAACGAAGAAGATCACGGTGACAGTGTATTTTTGTATACTGGATCGACCTTCATTTACTGTAGACTAGCAGAATGGCTCGGCTTGCCCGTATTGTAGTCCCCGGTCTGCCGCACCATGTCACCCAGCGAGGCAACGGGCGCGCCAAAGCGTTTTTAACGCCGTAAAACTATGCGCTCTACAAAAACCTCCTGATCGAGCATTGCCGCTCCGCCGATGTCGGCCTCTGGGCGTGGTGCCTGATGCCGAACCATGTGCACCTGATCCTGATGCCTGCCGGCGCGGATGGCCTGCGGTGCGCGCTCGCGAAGGTGCACCGCGCGTATGCCGGGACCATCAATGCGCGATAAAACAAAACCGGGCATTTCTGGCAGGGTCGCTTCGGCGCCATCGCGATGGACGAGGACACCTCTTGTCGGCTGTGCGTTATGTCGGGTTGAATCCGGGGCGCGCGGGACTGGTGAAGCAGGCGGCGGATTGGTCCTGGTCAAACGCTCGGGCGCATCCGACTGATAAGCCCGATGGCGTCACGGAATTGGGGCCGATGAAACACAGTTGCCGTCGTCGGTCGGGCGGTTCGATTTGATCGAGATGGATGCCGCGGCTTTCGACGCACTGCGCAAGGCCGAGAGCATCGGCTGGCCGGTGGGCAACGAGGCATTTCTGGGTAGGATTTTCGGGCAAACCGGAACCGCGGAAGCGGGGCA
>NZ_RZRA01001474.1:0-795 GCF_003998945.1 Mesorhizobium sp. M7A.F.Ca.CA.003.01.2.1
CCGCTGATGTGGTCGCTGTGGCCATGCGTCAGCAGCACATGCGTGACACCCTCAGCCGGGCCCTCCCAGCCACCCGTCCATGACGGATTGCCTATCAGATAGGGGTCGATGAGGATCTTGGCATCAGCGGTATCGATCCGAAAGGCCGAGTGGCCGTACCAGGTCAGTTTCATGAATGCATTCCTCGATTTTTGACTTGCCAAAGGATAGAACGCCAATGGCCCCGAGATCAAAGGGTTACTTGTCCGCCACGCGTTTGACAAAACACCTGGTGGTGAAAGGCGAAGGACGGCCGGTGGGCATTATCGCGATCGAAGAATTGCCGGCGCGGTTAGCCGGCGGCAAGACGCTGGCGGGGCTTGACCTCGGCGACAAGACGATCGGCGTCGCGGTCTCGGACCAGAGGTTTTCCTTCGCCCATCCGCGTCCGGTCATCATGCGAAGGAAATTTTCGCTCGATGCGGCGGTGCTGCTCGCCTTGCTGCAGAAGGAGAATGCCGGCGCCGTGGTGATTGGGCTGCCGATCAACATGGACGGCTCGGAAGGTCCGCGTGCGCAGAAATCGCGCGCCTTCGTCCGTAACATGGCACAAATGAGCGACCTGCCCTTCGTGCTCTGGGATGAAAGGCTATCGACGGTCGCGGCCGAAAGGACGCTGATCGAGATGGATTTCTCGCGCCGCAAGCGCGCCGGCAAGATCGATTCGGCGGCAGCCGCGTTTATTCTGCAGGGAGTTTTGGACCGGCTTCAGTCGCTCCACGCATCCGCTCGAACGGAACCGGATCCGCCCAGCGC
>NZ_RZRA01001475.1:0-787 GCF_003998945.1 Mesorhizobium sp. M7A.F.Ca.CA.003.01.2.1
CCCTCGATCAGGTCGTCGGCATAGCAGAAGGAGCGCGTCTGCTGGCCGCTGCCATAGACGGTCAGGTCCTCGCCGCGCAGCGCCTGGACGATGAAGTTCGAAACCACACGTCCATCGTCGGGCTGCATGCGGCGACCGTAGGTGTTGAAAATGCGGGCGACACGAATATCGAGACCATAGGTTCTCGAATAATCGAAGAACAGGGTTTCGGCCGAGCGCTTGCCTTCATCGTAGCAGGAGCGCGGCCCGTGCGTATTGACGTTGCCGAAGTAGCTCTCGGGCTGTGGATGCACGAAGGGATCGCCATAGACTTCGGACGTCGAGGCCTGGAATATCTTGGCCTTGTTCTGTCGCGCGAGTTCCAGAAGGTTCAGCGAGCCAAGCACGCTTGTCTTGAAGGTGTGGATCGGATCTGCCTGGTAGTGCGGCGGAGAGGCTGGGCAGGCGAGATTGTAGATCTCGTCGCACTGAAGGTCCGAAGGCAGTGCATCGACGATGTCGTGCTCGATGCAGCTGAAGCTCGGATTGCGCTGAAGGGCATTGAGATTGTATCTTTTGCCGGTGTGGAAATTGTCCAGCGCGACAACGTCGTATCCGTCCCGCAAAAGACGTTCGCACAGATGCGAACCTAAAAATCCCGCTCCTCCGGCGACAAGGGCGCGTCGTCGGCTTTGGCTGGCGTCCTTTTGGCTGCCGGATTCCAGTTTCAGAACCTTGACAAGCTTAGTCATGCTTTCCTCATACGCACCGAACACGCTACCGCCGGGCCGGGACAAAGCATCGCCCG
>NZ_RZRA01001476.1:0-787 GCF_003998945.1 Mesorhizobium sp. M7A.F.Ca.CA.003.01.2.1
GCCTTCCCAGCCGACAAATGTGCTGCCGCTAAGGGAAGGCTGAGCTTGGCTGCTCGGCTTCGGCTTGCCCGGGGCAAGTGTTCTGATAAGAAGCCATCACCATCATCAAACAGACGGAGCGGCCATGTCCCAGCCCATCAAGATAGGCATCGTCGGCGTCGGCAAGATCGTCCGCGACCAGCACCTGCCGGCCCTGGCGAAAGACCAGGACTATCGCCTCGTCGCGGCCGCCAGCCGTCACGGCAAGGTGGATGACATCCCGAATTTCCCCACCATCGAAGCCATGCTCGACGCCGTAGCCGAGCTCGAGGCCGTCTCGCTCTGCATGCCGCCGCAATTCCGCTACGACGCGGCGCGGACGGCGCTGACGGCAAAGAAGCATGTCTTCCTGGAGAAGCCGCCAGGCGCTACTGTCAGCGAGGTCGAAGACCTCAAGACATTGGCTGCGCACAACGGCGTCTCGCTGTTCGCCAGCTGGCACTCGCGCTATGCGCCGGCCGTCGAGGCCGCACGTGCTTTTCTAAGTTCAGCCCGCATCCGCTCGGCTGCCATCAACTGGAAAGAGGATGTGCGCCGCTGGCACCCGAACCAGGAATGGATCTGGGCTCCCGGCGGTTTTGGCGTCTTCGATCCCGGCATCAACGCGCTGTCGATTGCCACCCATATCCTGCCGGCCATGTTCATCACCTCGGCGGTGCTCGACTTTCCCGAAAACCGCGCCTCCCCGGTTGCCGCGCGCGTCACCTTCCGCACCTCGAATGGCCTGCCGGTGACGATGGACCTCGAC
>NZ_RZRA01001477.1:0-784 GCF_003998945.1 Mesorhizobium sp. M7A.F.Ca.CA.003.01.2.1
GCATGGTGCCGAGAAAGGCCATGACGATGGTCTGCAGGAGCTTCGTCCAGACATCGCCATGCTGCCACTGGGCGTTGTTCCAGATGTTGTCGCCGGCCAGCGCCAGATTTGACGTGCCCGGTTTCAGTTCCGGCCCGGAGACGATCAGCGAAGCGACTTCGCTTGCCGACTTGCCGAAGAAAGGCGAACGCGTGTCGAAGACGAAATTTGCCCAGCCTAGAAACCGCTTGCGTATCCTGACGCGGTCAACGGCGACGCGGGACTCGCCGGCAAAGCCCATGTCGGCGACCACCTCATCCTCATGCGCGGTGATCCAGCCGGGAACCGGTCCCGAGATCAGCGGCTTGCCGGTGCCGAGCGCGACCGCGACAGTCTCACCGTTGGCAGTTATCGTCGCTTGCGTCTTGGTGAAGGTGATCGACTTGGCGGTGCCGTCGATCAGGATCGTCACCGAACCATCGGCATTGGTCTTGACCCAGTCCGGATCCGGGTTCGGGCCGAGCACGGAGAAGCGTGGATATTTGGCAGTGATCTGCGGTTCATCGAGGCGGAAGATCGGCTGCACGTCGTAGCTGATCCACTGGGTCAGGAACAGCGGCAGGCGCTCCCAGTGCGATTCCCGCATGACCTGCGGCAGGTTGAAGAACCACAAGGCGTACAGCAGGTAGAGAAAGATGCCGCCAAGCAGCATCAGCGGCCCGAAGCGCTTGTGGAACGGCCGCTGGAACACCTGCGGGAAGCGCTCTTCGAACGACTGGATCTGATCGGCGGTCATTGGGGGCAT
>NZ_RZRA01001478.1:0-784 GCF_003998945.1 Mesorhizobium sp. M7A.F.Ca.CA.003.01.2.1
CCACAAGGGGGGAGATCGGCTGTCATCGCTAATCATCCCTCACCCCGCCGTACGCGCCAACTGCAGATCCACGAACTGCACGCCCTTGGCCGCCATCCGCGACCACTCGGACTCCGCATCGAGTTCGAGATAGCGCACCCACAGCCGCCGCGCCTCCGGCAGATCGCCGGCGTCGAATTCGAGCCGGGCGAGGTTGAACACCGGATCGGCATAGTTTTTGTCGAGCGCGATCGCTTTCTGCAGGTGCCTTCGCGCCGAGGCCTCGCGGCCCTGCTCGCTCATCAGCCCAGCGAGGTTGAACCAGGCCTCGACGAAGGCCGGATCGAGTTTTATCGCATTGATATAATCGTGCGCGGCGTCCGCCGCGTGGCCGCCGGCGCGCAGGCAGTTGGCGCGGTTGAAGGCGGCAATCGCATCGCTCGGATCGATGGCGAGACAGCGCTGGTAGAGTGCGGCTGCCCTATCATGGTCGCCACCCTCCTCCGCCGCTTCGGCCTCGGCAAACAACTCTTCCAGTGTGTCGTCGCCTGCCGAACCGGCGCTGCCCAAATCGAACAGAAGCTGTCCGTCGAGTTCGCTCTGGCCGCCTTCGAGGTAGATCGCATCGGCGCGCCCATGCTGCGAGCCGACATTGAGCGACTTGGCGGTCAGCGACGCCACCGGGCCGGAGCGGTGGACGGAGCGCGCGATCGCCCCCCATGTCGCGCCGCCGGCGACGAGCCCTGCATATTTGCGCGCCAGGATCAGGTCGCGGAAGGAATAGGGTTCTGCGTCATGCTCGAAC
>NZ_RZRA01001479.1:0-784 GCF_003998945.1 Mesorhizobium sp. M7A.F.Ca.CA.003.01.2.1
CAATGGATATCGCGCGTCATCTTGGTCAGCGGCAGCGCGTTGAACTCGGCCCAGTTCCATTTCTTGATCGGCCGTGGCCCATGTTTCAGCGTGAAAAACCAATCCTCGGTGCGCACGCGCGGCGTCGGACCGGCCGACAGCACCGGAAAACCCTGTTCCAGATATTGGCCGGGCGGGATGCGGGCATCGTCATCGGTTGGCGGGCGCCGTCCTGAAGAGAAACCTCGGGTGACCATCGCGGCAATCTCCTGCATCGGGCCGACATCAGCCTGATGCAATGTTCTCGAAGATGTCGTGGCGGGCAACCAAAATCTTGACGGCCGGAGGCCGGAGGGGATCGTCGCCGACGAACCCTGCCGGTCCCGTTCACGTCAAGGCCATTACTCAGCCATTGGCAAAAGGCACCGCGATGTAGATCTGAGCGTCGCCACGCTCGACCAGCAACAGCACCGACTTGCGGCCAGACTTGCCGGCTTGCGCGATTGCCTGGGTTACCTGCCTGGCGTTCTTAACCGGCACCTGATTGACGGCAACGATGATGTCGCCGGCCTGTATTCCGGAAGCGGCGGCGGCTTTGTCGGGATTGACGCTGGCAACCACCGCGCCGTGCTGCTTGCCGGCTAGGTTCATCTGCTGGCGAATGTCGGGCGTTATATCCATCAAGCCGAGCCCTATCGCCGGAGCGCGCCCGGCGCTGGGCGTGTCGGACCCGTCATCCAGCGACGCGGTCTTCGCATCGGCGCTGTTCTGGCCGACATCGACGGAAATCCGCATCGGCTTGCCT
>NZ_RZRA01000147.1:0-7658 GCF_003998945.1 Mesorhizobium sp. M7A.F.Ca.CA.003.01.2.1
GGCGCCGGCAAGACGACACTGTTTCGCATGATCACCGGGCAGGAAAAGCCGGATGCGGGTTCTGTGCGCGTCGGCGAAACGGTGAAGCTCGGCTATGTCGACCAGAGCCGCGATGCTCTCGATCCGTCGAAGACGGTGTGGGAAGAGATTTCCGGCGGCGCAGAAGTGGTCAAGCTCGGCAAGTTCGAGGCCAACACGCGCGCCTATTGCGCGTCGTTCAACTTCCGTGGCGGCGACCAGCAGCAGAAGGTCGGCAACCTCTCCGGCGGCCAGCGCAACCGCGTGCATTTGGCCAAGATGTTGAAGACCGGCGGCAATGTGCTGCTGCTCGACGAACCGACCAACGATCTCGATACCGAAACGCTGGCCGCACTCGAAGACGCGCTGGAAAATTTCGGTGGCTGCGCGGTCATCATCTCGCACGATCGCATGTTCCTCGACCGCCTGGCGACGCACATCCTCGCCTTCGAGGGCGACAGCCATGTCGAATGGTTCGAGGGCAATTTCGAGGATTACGAGCAGGACAAGATCCGCCGCCTCGGGCCGGATGCCGTCAACCCGCACCGCATGACCTACAAGAGGCTGACGCGGTAGGGGGGGTTCCGGGCGGCGATCTCAACCGGCATGAGGAGCTCAAATGGCTGATTGGTCCGCCGCCCAATATCTGAAATTCGAAGACGAGCGCACGCGGCCCGCGCGGGATCTTGTGGCGCAGGTGCCCGTCGACTTTCCACGCCGGGTCGTCGACATCGGCTGCGGGCCGGGCAACTCGACCGAACTGCTTGTCGAGCGCTGGCCGGATGCTGAGGTGAGCGGCTTCGACACTTCGCCCGACATGATCGAGAAGGCGCGGGCTCGCTTGCCCGAGGTCACCTTTGATCTGGCCGATGCCTCCAAATGGCAGCCGGCGGAGCCGGTCGACGTGATTTTTGCCAATGCGGTGTTCCAGTGGCTGCCCGAGCATCCCGCAGTCTTCCAGCGGCTGATGGGTTTCCTCGCGCCAGGCGGCGCGCTTGCCATCCAGATGCCCGACAATCTGGGCGAGGACTCCCACCGCCTGATGCGCGAGACCGCCGCCGAATTGCCGTTTGCCGAAAAGCTCAAGGGCGCGGCACGCGGGCCGTTGCCGCCGGTGTCGTCCTACTATGACCTCCTGTCGCCGCTCAGTGATCGGCTGGATATCTGGCATACCATCTACAACCACCCGCTTGCCGACGCGCAGGCGATCGTCGAATGGGTGAAGTCGACGGGCCTGAAACCGTTCCTCGATCCGCTGGATTCCGACGAACGGGCGATGTTCCTCGAAAGCTACACGGCCAAGATCGCCAAGGCCTATCCGAAAACGGCTAGCGGCAAGGTGCTTTTGCGCTTTCCACGCATCTTCATCGTTGCCAAGCGGGCCTGATTATCCATGTTGCACGAGGACCAGTCCGGCCTAAACCTTTGGTTTAAGCCGGCGTAAACCGCCGCGGTGAGAAAACTGTTGCGCCGGAGCGTTCCGGCGCCCACATGAAGCCCGCAACGCCTGCGGATGGGACGGACTGGACATGCATCGCGTCATCATCAGCGGCATCGGCGTTGAAATCCCTGAAGCCACAATCACCAATGAAGAGCTGGTGGCCAGCTTCAATGCCTGGGTCGACGCGGAGAATGCGCGCCGCCTGGGCACCGACGAGCCGCCGCTGGCGAAATCGGATAGCGACTTCATCGTCCACGCTTCGGGCGTGCGCACCCGTCATGTCATCGAGCGCGAAGGCATTCTCGACCCGACCCGCATGTCGCCGCGCATTCCGGCTCGGCCCGACGATGCGCTGTCGCTCGAAGCCGAGTTCGGCATCGCCTCGGCGAAGAAGGCTCTCGAGCATGCGGGGCTACAGCCGTCGGATATAGACCTGGTGATCTGCTCGGCCTCGCATCACCAGCGGCCCTATCCGGCGATCGCCATCGAAATGCAGGAGGCGCTGGGCACGAAGGGCGCAGGCTTCGACATGGGGCTCGGCTGTTCTTCGGCGGCGGCGGCCTTGCACATCGCCGTCAATTTGGTGCGGTCGGGCGCGCACAAGCGCATTCTGGTGACGACGCCCGAGATCATCACCGGCCATCTCAATTTCCGCGACCGGCAGACGCATTTCATTTTCGGCGACGCTTCGGTGTCGATGGTGGTCGAAGGCCTGGCCAAGGGCGACAAGCGGCCGGGGCGCTTCGAGGTGCTCGACACGCGCATCTGGACGCAGATGTCGAACAACATCCGCACCAATCTGGGCTACCATACCCGCACCGCCCAGGATGATCCCTACATGATCAATCTGGAAGGCAACCTGATCAAGCAGGTCGGCAACAAGGTGTTCAAGGAAGTCACCGTCGCCGGGCAGAAATTCATCGTCGAATTCCTCGCCGAGCACGGGCTGACGCCGCAGGCGATCAGGCGCTTCTGGCTGCATCAGGCCAATGCGCGGATGAATGCGATGATCCTGAAGCTGTCGTTCGGCCACGAGGTCGATCACGACCGCGCGCCAATGGTGCTGGAGCGGCTGGGCAACACGGCGGGCGCCGGGGCCATCGTCGCGCTGTCGGAGAACCACGCCGATATGAAGCCGGGCGATTTCGGTCTGATCTGCGCCTTCGGCGCGGGCTATTCGATCGGCGGCGCGCTGCTGAGAATGCTTTGAGGCTGCCGCGTCATGCTGGTGCGAACGGCACCAGCATCGGAACGCGCGCGGCATAGTCGTCATAGGCGCTGCCCAGTTCGCCGCGCAGGAAATTTTCTTCCAGCCTGGCTTTCGTCACGATGCCGATGATGAGCAGCGCGGTTCCGGCTATGCCCCACATGGTGCCCTTGGCTGCCATGGTGGCGAGGATCGCCAGCAGCAATCCGGTGTAGATCGGATGCCGGACAAGGCCATACGGGCCGGTGTTGACGACACGGTGCCCGGCCTTGGCGGTGATGGTGCCCGACCACAGCCTGCCGAGATGCAGGCGCGCCCACCAGGCAAAGGCGATGCCGATGGCGATCAGGGCGACACAGATCCAGGCTTCGGGGAGATCAGGCATCCACAGCCTGAGCCGGCCTTCATAGCCGTGCGCCGGAATGAACAGCAGCACCGCGCCGGCTATCCAGAGACCCCGATAGCGGGCCTCCGCCTTGAACCCGGCGCGCTTCTGGGCAGGGTCGGACCACAAAGCGGCGACGGCCCAGCTTCCTGCCCAGATCAACCAAAGCAACGTGATTGCCGTCACAGGTCGCATGATCAGCCTCCGCAAACCGTCTGGACGTCACTATGAAACCGGCACCGCGCGCCGGCAATGCGGTGCGAGATCGATGACAGGTAAGAAAAGCGTGATCGCGATCCTATCGGTGCTGTTGATCGGACGATCAGCACTTTCGACTGGACGCCGCGAAGCGCGCCCGGCTAATTCGCTGGATGACGAATAGAAAGAACGCCATGCCGGATCTCTTCCCCGAGGCTGAAAAGCCGGTTGAAATCATTGCCGCGCGAAAGCTTGCCGCCAGGGCGGCAGCGCTTTACGTGGCGCCGGCGGATCATTTTCAGACGCGCCCGGTGGACGAATTGCGGCTGGGTTTCGACGGCATTTCAGGCGATTTCCATGCCGGGCCGACACGGCGCTCGGGCGGGCGCGAGCCCTGGTATCCGCGCGGCACTGAAATGCGCAACGAACGGCAGCTGTCGATCGTGGCAGCGGATGAACTCGCCATCGTCGCCGAGCGCATGCGCCTGGCCGAGATCAGGCCGGAGTGGATCGGCGCCAATCTTGTGATCGAAGGGGTGCCGAACCTCTCCATGCTGCCGGCCGGCACGCTGCTGTTCTTCAAGGGCGGCGTGACAGTCAAGGTCGACGCGCAGAATGGTCCGTGCCGCATCGCCGGCCGGTCGATCGCGGAGAACGCCGGAATGGCCGACGTCGAAGCCGGCGCTCTGCTGTTCCCGAAAGCGGCGAAGCGGCTGCGCGGCATTGTCACCTGGGTAGAGAAGCCAGGCACGGTTAGGGCAGGCGAAGAGATATCGCTGCGCGTGCCGGAGCAGTGGATTTATCAAGCCTGAGGGCCGGCTACGCCGCCCATGGAGCGGCGCAGCAAAAGCGCTGGACTTCAGCCCTTGCGGTTCTTCTTCACGCCTTGCGCCATGATGGAAACGTCGTCCCACTTCTCCCAGGTGGCAATGCGGTTGGCGTATTCCTGCTTGATCATCGGCAGGCCGCCATCGCCGAAGAATACCCGCAGCGGCGGCTCGGCGGCGTCGACAATGGCCAGCATGGCCGGCCCGGTGGCGTCTGGATCGCCGGCGACCGAATTGGCGCGGCGCTCGGCCATCTTGGCACGGGCGGGCGCATAGGCCTCGATCGGTTGGGATACCTTGGCCGACGGCCCGGCCCAGTCGGTGGAGAAACCGCCCGGCTCGACCAGCGTCACATGGATGCCGAATTCCGCGACCTCGATGCTGAGCGACTGGCTGAAGGCCTCCAGCGCCCATTTCGAGGCGTGGTAGAGGCCGAGCGAGGCAAAGGCATTGACGCCGCCGATCGACGAGATCTGGATGATGTGGCCGGAACGCTGTGCCCGCATGATCGGCAGTGCGGCCTGAGTGACCCACAGAGCGCCGAAGACATTGGTTTCGATCTGGTCGCGAGCTTCCTGTTCGCTGACCTCCTCGATGGCGCCGAAATGGCCGTAGCCGGCATTGTTGATGACGACGTCGAGCCGGCCAAAACGCTTGTGCGCCTCGGCGACAGCGGCATCGACGGCTTTCTTGTCGGTGACGTCGAGCTTTATCGCGGCAATCCTGTCGCCGTATTTCTCGACGAGATCGGCGAGGGTGCCAGCATCGCGGGCGGTTGCCGCGACGCGGTCGCCTCGGGCGAGTGCAGCCTCGGCCCAGACGCGGCCAAAGCCCTTCGACGATCCGGTGATGAACCAAACCTTGTTTGTCATGATCTTGGAGTCCTTGCCCCTGCGGGCGTGATTTTGGATGAAAGCGGAGGCTTCTCCGCTTTCGGGCATATACGGTCGATCCTCTGATTTTCCAGAGGCGACGGGAATCTTTTGACAAAGACGCCTGAATTATCGGAGATAATTCACCTGAGACGACCAGGCCGGGTCCTCGTGCTTTTGCCAGTAGCGCGCCATCAGCCGGCTGGTGATCGGTCCGACCTTGCCATTGGCGATCGCCGCGCCGTCGATCTCCGTCACCGGCATGATGCCGCCCGCAGTGGAGGTGATGAATACCTCGTCGGCCTCGCGCAATGCGGTGACGCTGAGATCGGTCGCCGTGGCGGCAAGGCCTTCTTCTGCACAGAGATCGAAGACGGTGCGGCGGGTGACGCCGGGCAGCACGCCGGTGGCCGGCGTCGACAGTTTGCCGTCCTTGACGCAGAAGACGTTGAAGCCCGGGCCTTCGGCGACATTGCCGTTGAAGTCGAGGAGCAACGCGGTCTCTGCACCGCGGTCATAGGCATCGTAGAGGCCGCGCACCAGATCGAGCCAGTGGTAATTCTTGATCGCCGGGTCGATCGAGGCCGGCGGAATACGCATCTTGTCGCTGATGGCGACGCGCAGGCCGCGCTGCAGCTGCTCGGCATTGGCGACCGAGCCGAACGGCACGGCGAAGGCCATGAAGCGGTTGACCGCCTGGCGCGGGTCGCGGCTGAAGGTCGGAGAGGCGCCGCGCGTGCACAGCATTTCGACATAGGCGGCGCGATGACCGGACAGCGCTACGCAATTGTGCAAGATTTCGGTCACGCCGTCGCGGTCGAAGGGAATGGTCATGCGCAGCTTTTCCAGCCCGCCGAGGAAGCGGTCGAGATGCAGATCGAGGCGGAAGAAGCGGCCGTTCCAGACATGCACGGTGTCGTAGGTTGCGTCGGAATGCAGAAAACCCCAGTCCAGCACCGAGATCTTGGCCTGCGACATCGGCAGGTATTGGCCGTCGAGAAAGGCGATGCCGTCGGGGTAGGAATGCGGGTCGACATGGCGGTCGCCAACCACGGGCAGTTGCTTCTCGTCCTGTGTCGTCGCCGTGTGGCTCATTGGGGCTTCCTGTCACGCAAGGCAAGATCAGTAGGCTATCGGCGCTGGGCAGAAGGCATAGAGCCACCCGCCCGGTGCTGTTCGGCCTCGATGACGATCTCGTCGATACATTGGATCGGAATTGCCTTAGATTGCGCGCTCTGAACGGGAGGGGGAAGATGGGCAGGCTTGGGGCCGTCATAGCAGCCATGACGATGTTCGCCGCTGCGGGCGAAGCCAGCGCCCAGTGCGCGCGCGAAGGCGATGAATTGTGCCAGGGCGGGCAGACCTATCGCTGCGAGAAAACCGGCAGCGAATTGACACCGATCTTCCAGAACCTGCCTTGCGCGGTGCCGTCGCTGAGCGGCACCTGGGTCGGCAGCGGCCATCAAAGCCCGGCGGGTGACGCCGGGGCCGACTGGCCGATCGCCATGACCATCAACGATGGCAGCGCGTCGATCGACTATCCGTCACTCGGTTGCGGCGGATCGCTGTCACAGACGTCCAGTGACGGCATTTCGGCGGAATACCACGAGAGCATCACCTACGGTCAGGACAAATGCGTCGACGGCGGCAACATCACCGTCAGGTTTTTCAAGGGAAATCTGTCCTGGACCTGGATCGGCCAGGCCGATGGTCAGCCCTATAATGCGGTCGCAGTGCTTAAGCGGAAGTAGCCGTGGTCATTCCTCCTCGTCATCCGCGTCGAGCAGGCGCGTCGCGCGCCAGCGAGTGAGCACGACGTTGGTCTGCTCGATGACGAAGAAACGCGCCGAGTCGCGGTCGTAACCTTCGCTCAGCAGTTTCTCGTAATCTGTGTGCATGTGGCGGATATGGGCAATCGTCGCCAGCCATACGGCGATGCCTGGTGGCAAGGTCTTCATGTGGACCGCGCCGGCGTCGCCGCGGATCTTCTCCATGTCGGCATAGGGTGCCAGCGGCAGAAGTGCTGTCAGCGCCTTGGCGATGGCGCGGCGGCGACCGGTGGGCGCCGTCATCGCCGAACCCCGTTGGGCTCGTCGCGCCCTTCGATGGTCGCCTCGGCAATGGCGTCGGTCGAGGCGAAATAAGGTTTGATGTCGATGACCGGAGTGCCGTCGAGCACGTCGATGGCGTCGAGATCGATGCGGCCGGTGTTTTGGTCGAGCCCGACGAGCCTGGCCACATGCAGCCCGATTGGGTTGGGGCGGGCAGGGGAGCGCAGCGAAAATACGCCTTTTGCTTCGGCCGCATGGCGTGGTTTCTGCACAATCAGGTCCCGCGGCGCGTGATGCAGCCAGGACAGGATGATGACGTGGCTGGCGCGCTCCAGCCCCCGTAAGCCATTTCGGTAGGGCGCGTCGATGGTCAGCACTGCCTTCTGCCCGGTCTCGCGCGCGGCGCGCATGTTCTTCGGGCAGGTTTCGCGCGTCGTCCACGGCGAGGCAATGCGGCCGATGAAGACGATGCCGTCATCCGGCGGCATCAGTGCGGGATCGTTTTCCAGCCTCTGCTCGCCTTCGCGGGCCTCGAACATCTCACGCGGTCCAGTCATGGCCCATGTCTCTTAAAACGCCACACAAGCGGCATTTTCTTGTCCGGAAGCGACATAGCGCTTGCAAGGTTTCGAAAACTGACATAAACATATGTTTATATC
>NZ_RZRA01001480.1:0-780 GCF_003998945.1 Mesorhizobium sp. M7A.F.Ca.CA.003.01.2.1
CCTCCCACATGTTCGCCATGAACGAATGTGCATGGCTGAAATATATTAGCATAAACGAATGTAATTGTATGCGAGGAAGCTCCCAACCCCGGCATAGCCGCGTGAACTTGGCGGCAGCCGTCAGAGAGGTTCGTACATCGACCATCTGCTTGCCGCAAAAACCCCGCCGCGGCGGACCTTCGGACTGCTGTTGAGCCGCTCAAAAACCCTGGCGGTGCCGCCAGCAGGCGATCCGGTGGCCGGCCGCGACCTCTCGGGCCGGCGGCTCCGCCTTTCGGCAGTCGGGCAGGACCAGCGGGCAGCGGTCGGCGAAGGAGCACCCCGTATTCGGGACGCCGGCTGCCTCGATCTCGATTGGAGCGGATAGTCTCGGCGCAGCTTCGTCGGAGGACGCAGCCAAAAGCAGGGCCGTATAGGGGTGGTTGGGGCCGCGAAAAATCTGGTCGGAGGAGCCGGTTTCGACCAGGCGTCCGCGATAGAGCACGCCGATCCTGTCGGCCATGTAGCGCACCACCCTGAGGTCGTGGCTGATGAACAGATAGGTCGTGTCCTTGTCGCGCTGCAGGTCGTTGAGCAGGTTGAGAACGGTCGCCTGGACGGAGACGTCGAGCGCGGAGGTCGGTTCATCGAGCACGACGACCTTCGGCACGCCGGCGAAGGCGCGCGCGATTGCCGCCCGCTGCCGCTGGCCGCCGGACAGCGAACGCGACTTCTGCTCGGCCGTGGCGCCGGCGAGGCGAACCGATTGCAGCAGGTCGCCGACGCGGGCTCTCACTTCGC
>NZ_RZRA01001481.1:0-778 GCF_003998945.1 Mesorhizobium sp. M7A.F.Ca.CA.003.01.2.1
GCGCAGACCTATGCAGGGCGCATTGCTGCCCGTCCGCTCTGGCTCCGCTCGTTGCTCCTGGAGCCGGACCGCGACGACTGGGTCTACTGGCAGTACCACAACAGGGGTCGCGTCGACGGCATCAATGGCGATGTCGATATGAATGTGCTGAAGGGTGGGCCGGCGGTGCTGGCTGCACTGTTTGCGCCATCAAGCTGATCCGCTGGCGCCCGACTCTATTTCTGCAGGAACGCCGCTATCTGGCTGAAAACGCTAACGAACATCGCTTCGGTCAGCACACCGGTGTTGGTGTTGTAGCGCGAGCAATGATAGCTCGAAAACAGCGTGATGCTGCCGGCCGGCAGCTGCCCGCCATGCTTGAACGGATAGGCGGCGACACGCCCGCCCAATGCCCGCACCGTCGACTGGTGCGCGATCGATCCCAGTGCCAGCACGGCGCGCAGGTTCGGGAACCTGGCGATCGTCGGCACCAGGAATGTCCGGCAGGTGGCAATCTCAGCGCCCACCGGCTTGTTCTCCGGCGGCACGCAGCGCACCGCGTTGGTGATCGCGGTGCCGACCAGCTCCAATCCGTCATCTGGCCGCGCCTTGAACTCTCCGCGCGCAAAACCGTGCGAAATCATCGTCGAGTAGAGCATGTCGCCGGCATAGTCGCCGGTGAACGGGCGGCCCGTTCGATTGGCACCGCGCAGGCCAGGCGCCAGCCCGACGATCAGCAACTGAACCGCCGCGTCACCCTCGGGTGGTAAAAAAGTCGGCACCGGCGCATTGAACCAGG
>NZ_RZRA01001482.1:0-778 GCF_003998945.1 Mesorhizobium sp. M7A.F.Ca.CA.003.01.2.1
CGAACAGGACGAACCCCATCAGCGGCGGCAAGCCGTACCAGATGGCGACCAGGGCCATCGCCATCGCCACGCCGCAGGTGATCATCAGGAATTTCGACAGCGGCATGATCATGCCCGACTGGGTTCGCAGCGCGCGAAACCGGTCCGCCGAAAACAGCGGCGTGCCCGCGTCAAGGCCGCGCTCCTTGCGCAGTTGGACGAGCACCTGCTCCTGGCTGATCTTGTTTTCCTGCAGCCTCATGCGCCGGTTGATGGCGGTGCGCTTGTCGCTGCGGCCGGCATAAAGCAGGTAACAGGCCTCGGCGATCAGGATGCCGGTCAGCGCGGCCGCGGCATAGACGACATAGATCGCGCTCATTCCATCGAACACTTGGCTACTCCTGCGGCCGGCCGGGTTCGAAATATCGTCCGGGAAACTCGATGCCCATGGCGCGCAGGTCCTCGAGGAAGCGCGGCCGGATGCCGGTCGCCTCGTAGTGGCCCAGAATCTTGCCGTCGGCCTCCATGCCGGTGCGCACGAAGCGGAAGATCTCCTGCATCTGGATGACATCGCCTTCCATGCCGGTCACCTCGGCGACACTGGTCACCTTGCGCTTGCCGTCGGACAGGCGCGTCAGTTGGACGATCAGGTCGAGCGCGCTGGCGATCTGGCTGCGGATCGACTGCACCGTCATCGGCATGCCGGTCATGCCAAGCATCTGCTCGAGCCGCGAAATGGCGTCGCGCGGCGTGTTGGCATGGATGGTCGCCATCGACCCTTCGTGGCCGGTGTTCATTG
>NZ_RZRA01001483.1:0-771 GCF_003998945.1 Mesorhizobium sp. M7A.F.Ca.CA.003.01.2.1
CCCCTGCAAGCATAGTTCCGGTTTTAGCCGGAGACGTGCTCAAAATCGGATAGAGCCTGGCGGCGTTTGAAGCCCCGCAGGCTCATTTTACATATCTTTGCTCCGCGATTTCACGGTGATCTGCCTGGCGCAGTTGCCAGGTGCGGAGCCGTGCCGACGAGCGGTCATTCAACGCCGGTCGGATTGCCGGTTGACATGCAGGTATTTACCTGCATATTATGCCTTACAACAGAGTGAGGCAGATGGACGCCGACAAGGTTTTCAAAGCGCTGGGCGACCCGACACGCAGAAGGCTGCTTGACCTTCTGTGCGAGCAGAACGGGCAGACGCTCGGTCAGCTTTGCGATCATCTGGACATGGCCAGGCAATCCGCCACCCAGCACCTCGACCTGCTGGAGGCGGCCAACCTGGTGAGCACGGTCAAGCGCGGCCGCGAAAAACTACATTTCATCAATCCCGTGCCGCTGCACGAAGTCTACGAGCGCTGGGTACGGAAATTCGAACGGCAGCGGCTCAGCCTGCTGCACGACCTGAAGCAGGAACTCGAAGGAGAAGACCAATGACCACCAGAGAGACCACGAGCTTTGTCTACGTGACCTATATCCGCTCGACGCCGCAGAAGGTGTTCGAGGCGATAATCAAGCCCGAGATCGCAAAGCGCTACTGGGGCCACGAGAACGTCTCCGAATGGACGCCGGGCTCGAAATGGGAACACATCCGCGCCAATGACGAACGGACCGTCGAACTCGTCGGCAAGGTCGTCGAGATTTC
>NZ_RZRA01001484.1:0-770 GCF_003998945.1 Mesorhizobium sp. M7A.F.Ca.CA.003.01.2.1
ATCATGCAAGGCGCTCGAGGCTGCGCGCCAACCATTCCGCGACGCATCTGATCCATGAGGCGCTGCGCGAAGTGCTGGGCAGCCATGTCGCACAGAAGGGCTCGCTGGTCGCGCCCGAGCGCCTGCGCTTTGACATCTCGCACAACAAGCCGATTTCGGCCGAAGACCTCGAAGAGGTCGAGCGCATGGCCAACGAGATCGTCGTCCAGAACGGCCCGGTGACCACGCGCCTGATGTCGGTCGACGATGCCATCGCCGAGGGCGCCATGGCGCTGTTTGGCGAAAAGTACGGCGACGAAGTGCGCGTCGTGTCGATGGGCACCGGCCTGCACGGCGCCAAGGCGAACCGGCCCTATTCGGTCGAGCTCTGCGGTGGCACCCATGTCCGGGCGACCGGCGACATCGGCCTGGTGCGTGTCGTGTCGGACAGCGCGGTCGCCGCCGGCGTGCGCCGCATCGAGGCATTGACGGGCGAAGCCGCGCGCAAACATCTCGACGAGCAGGACAGGCGTTTGAAGGCGACGGCAGCCGTGTTGAAGATTTCGCCGGCCGATGTACCGGCGCGCGTCGAGACGCTGCTCGAAGAGCGCAAGAAGCTCGAAAAGGAACTGACCGAAGCGCGCAAGAAGCTGGCATTGGGCGGCGGATCGTCTGCCGATGCTCCAGCCGCCAATGAGACGGTCGCCGGTGTCGGCTTCCTCGGCAAGACGGTCTCAGGTGTCTCACCGAAGGACCTGAAGCCGCTGGCCGATGCCGGCAAGACGTCGCTC
>NZ_RZRA01001485.1:0-770 GCF_003998945.1 Mesorhizobium sp. M7A.F.Ca.CA.003.01.2.1
GGCATGACCTATGCGGTCAAGGCGGAAGCCGAGCTGCGCGGCTTGGGCATCGATGCCGAGATCATCGACTTGCGCACGATCCGGCCGCTCGATCTCGACACCATCATCGCCTCGGTCAAGAAGACCAACCGGCTGATCGTTGTCGAAGAGGGATATCCGCAGAACTCGGTCGGCGACCATATCGCCAACCAGGTGTCGCAGCGCGCCTTCGATTTCCTCGACGCGCCGGTCATCACCATCGCCGGCAAGGATGTGCCGATGCCCTATGCCGCCAACCTCGAGAAACTGGCTTTGCCGAACGTCGGCGAAGTCATCGAGGCGGTCAAAGCCGTCACATATCGCTGAACCGGGCGGGAGGACAAAATGCCAATCAACATCACCATGCCGGCCCTGTCGCCCACGATGGAAGAGGGCAATCTGTCCAAGTGGCTCGTCCAGGAAGGCGACAAGGTTTTGCCCGGCGATGTCATTGCCGCGATCGAGACCGACAAGGCGACGATGGAAGTCGAGGCTGTCGATGAGGGCACGGTCGCAAAGCTCGTCGTTCCCGCCGGCACCGAAGGCGTCAAGGTCAACGCTCTGATCGCCGTGCTCGCTGCCGAAGGTGAGGATGCAGGCGCTGCCGCGAAAAGCGGGGGCGATGCTGCTCCAGCGAAAGCCGAGGCCAAGCAGGACAAGGCGCCAATCTCCCCACCCGTGGGGGAGATGTCGACGAAGTCGACAGAGGGGGGCGCTGTCCCGCCGTCCTCTCAGCGCGAGACGCCCCCCTC
>NZ_RZRA01001486.1:0-769 GCF_003998945.1 Mesorhizobium sp. M7A.F.Ca.CA.003.01.2.1
CAACATGCTTGGAATGAGCCAGGAAAAGCTGGGAGAAAACCTCGGCATCACATTTCAACAGATTCAGAAATATGAAAAGGGCACCAACCGCGTCGGCGCCAGCCGTCTGCAGGCGATCGCGTCCATACTCGGCGTGCCTGTCGCTTTCTTTTTTGAGGATGCGCCCGGCCAGGAGCCTGTGGCGGGCCGTGGATTTGCCGAGGACGCTTCGATGGCTTTCGCTGTCGAATTCTGCGGCAGCCCTGAAGGCCTTCAGCTCAACCGGGCCTTTGTCAAGATCGCCGACGCCAAGGTGCGCCGCAGGATCATAGACCTGGTCAAGTCCCTCTCCGCCGACGATCCCGACTGATCCTCAATCACGCCAGGACCGGCGGCGCCCCGCCGCCGGTGGCACAAGATAACGGCATCGACATTCATGCCAGAGCCGAAGCACCGCTTGACGAGCGGCGCTTCGCCCCGCTAACACGTGGCGCGCCAAAATCGGCAGCCTGCCGATCGTTTTTCAAGAGGGGACACCCGTGACGCGGCAGAACTACTTCTTTACCTCGGAATCCGTTGCCGAGGGCCATCCTGACAAAGTCTGTGACCGGATTTCCGACGAGATCGTCGATCTGGTCTATCGCGAAGCCAAGAAGACCGGCATGGACCCGTGGAAAGTCCGTGTCGCCTGCGAGACGCTGGCCACCACCAACCGTGTCGTCATCGCCGGCGAAGTGCGCGTCCCGGAAACGCTGCTGAAGAAGGACAAGGCAGGCAACATCCTCAAGGA
>NZ_RZRA01001487.1:0-768 GCF_003998945.1 Mesorhizobium sp. M7A.F.Ca.CA.003.01.2.1
ACCCCCGCCCCGCCGAACCCCGCCTCGGATGCCTTTCACGCTGCGCTCGGCTTCGTCGAGGCCGGCGACGCCGTTATCCATGGCGGCAAGAAAGCGGTGCGCTATTACGTCAGGCAGATCAGCGCCTGACAGACCAGGCAGATCCGCGCACGAAGATGAGGACTACTGGAACAGGGCTGTCGCACTCACCAGCGTCATCCAGAACCCCCAGACCAACGGGATGCCGACCAGCAGCCAGGCCAGCGTGAGTTTGATCGAATTCTCGTTGTCTTGCGCCATGGTCGGTCTCCTCAGAGCTGATCCCGAAAAGTGGACTCCGGTTTTCGGAAAAGATCATGCTCAAACAATAAGATAGAGCCCATCCCGATTCTATCGGGATGGAACTGACTCTAAGCCACCGCTGGTTCGGTCTTCATGTGGAAGCGCGCATTGACGGGCCGCATCATCAGGTTGAGCAGGAGGCCGACAACCAGCAGGCCGGCCATGATGTACATGGTGACCGTGTAGGCGTCGGCCTTCGCAACGCCGCTGTCGATCTGGTACTGCCGGATATAATTCACCAGCACCGGGCCAAGCACGCCCGCCACCGACCACGCGGTCAGCAATCGGCCGTGGATGGCGCCGACGTAACGCACGCCGAAGACGTCGCGCAGGTAAGCGGGAATGGTGGCGAAGCCGCCGCCATACATGCTGAGGATGATCCCGTAGAACAGCACGAACAGGAAAACGCTGCCGGTCTGGCCGGTCCACGGCACCGCCGCATAGAGG
>NZ_RZRA01001488.1:0-767 GCF_003998945.1 Mesorhizobium sp. M7A.F.Ca.CA.003.01.2.1
GGTCAATGTCATGGCGGTACCGGGCTTTACCATCGCCGATCTCGCCATGGCCGGCGTCAAGCGTATCTCGCTCGGGCCGTGGCTGACCAATTTCGCCTACGGCATGCTGGAAACGGCGGCACGCGAAATCCAGCAAGACGGCACCTTCGGCTTCACCCGCGCCGCCATGCCGTTCAGCAAATTGCAGGCCCTCTTCGGCAAATCTTCGGATTAATGGGGCCCGTCGCATGACGCTGACCGTGGTCGACATGCATACCGGCGGCGAGCCGCTGAGGATCGTCACCGGCGGCTATCCCGGTATCCCCAAGGGCACGATCCTGGAAAAGCGCGCCTATGTGCGCGACCATCTCGATCATCTCAGGAAAATCCTGATGTTCGAGCCACGCGGCCATTACGACATGTATGGCGCCTTGCTGGTCGAGCCGGACCTGCCCGGCGCCGACCTCGCCGTGCTGTTCATGCACAATGAGGGTTATTCCACGATGTGCGGCCACGCCATCGTCGCGCTCGGCCGCTACGCCATCGATGAAGGGCTGGTGGCGAAACAGGAACCAGTCACGACAGTCAATATCGAGGCGCCGTGCGGGCTGGTCGTCGCCTCGGTCGAGGTCAGGGACGGCAAGGCCGGTGCGGTTTCGTTCGAAAGCGTGCCGGCCTTCCTTTTCGCCGGTGGACAGGCGATCGAATTGGCGGGCCACGGCACGATTGGCTTCGACGTCGCCTATGGCGGCGCCTTCTACGCGCTGGCCGATTGTCACCAATTCGGG
>NZ_RZRA01001489.1:0-762 GCF_003998945.1 Mesorhizobium sp. M7A.F.Ca.CA.003.01.2.1
GACAAGAACGTCGACGGCGGCCAGGCGACGATTGACCTCGGCGGTACGTCGTTCCAGCTCGATGACGGGCAGGTACTGCTCGCCTTCAAGAGCGACGACGCGGCCGTCGATGTCTCGCAGCTCGGCGTCGATACCAGCGCCGGCGCTTCGGCTGCGTTCCATTTCACCACCGTGCAAAACTCGCCGATCATCGCGGCACCGGCGGGCATCGACACGCTACGGCCGATCCTGCAGAGCAACACCGCCGGCTCGGTGGTCGATCTGGCGACATCAGGCTCGGGCGTCGTCACCGGCGGCCTCCAGAACCTCATCATCCGCAACACAGGCACCGGCACTGGTGTCGCCGTCAACGCGACGTCCGCCTCCAGTTTCTTCCTCCGCAACAACGACATCGCGGCCGGCGGCAGGGCGCTCGATTTCTCCACATCAGCTGCGCCGGCCAACACGCTTCTGCTTTCGATCGACGGCAATACGCTGAAATCGACGGGATCGGCGCTGGCCGCGTCCTTTGCCGGCCAGAACATCAGCGCGACGGACAACTCGGTCGAGATCCAGTCCTTTGCCGACAACACTGTGCTCGGCGGCACTGGCGGCGGCATCGCCTTCAACAATGTCCGCTTCGACTCCAACGGCGCCGGCGGCACTGTCAGCGCCGGAACGATCGGTGTTGGCTCACCAGGCCCAGGGCGCGTCCAGGGCGACGGCCTCAGCTTCACCAACACCAGCGGCACCCTCGATCTCGGCGCGTTCAGCGTCTTCAAC
>NZ_RZRA01000148.1:0-7654 GCF_003998945.1 Mesorhizobium sp. M7A.F.Ca.CA.003.01.2.1
GAGGCGGCCGATCTATGGCCGGTCATGGCGACCGACGATCTGGTCGGAGCCGTCTGGCTGCCGGGCGACGGCAAGGCCAATCCGACCGATCTCACGCAATCGCTGGCCAAGGGTGCGCGCAATCGCGGCGCGAAAATTTTCGAGCGGGTCAAGGTCACCGGCATCAGCGTGAAGAACGGCGTCGCCTGCGGTGTCGAGACGGACCGCGGCAACATTGCCGCCGAGATCGTCGTCAATTGCGCCGGCCAGTGGGCGCGCAAGGTCGGGCTGATGTGCGGCGTCTCGGTGCCGCTGCATTCGGCCGAGCACATGTACATCGTTACCGGCAGGATCGAGGGCGTGCATCCGGACCTGCCGGTCATGCGCGACCCCGACGGGTTCATCTATTTCAAGGAAGAGGTCGGCGGCCTGGTCATGGGTGGCTTTGAGCCGCACGCCAAGCCGTGGGGCATGAATGGCATTCCCGAAAATTTCGAGTTCGCGCTGTTGCCGGACGATTGGGATCAGTTCGAGATCCTGATGGAAAACGCGCTGGTCCGCGTGCCGCAATTGGCCAAGGCCGAGGTCAAGAAATTCTACAACGGTCCCGAAAGCTTCACGCCGGACAACAATTTTCTCCTCGGCGAGGCGCCGGAACTGAAGAATTTCTATGTCGGCGCCGGCTTCAACTCCATGGGCATCGCCAGCGCCGGCGGCGCGGGCAGGGCGCTGGCGGAATGGATCGTCAACAGCGCGCCGACCATGGATTTGTGGCCGGTCGACATCAGGCGTTTCGCCTCCTTCAACAACAATCCGCGCTGGCTGCATGACCGTGTCAAGGAAACGCTCGGCTTGCATTACGCCATGCCGTGGCCGAACCGTGAACTGGACACGGCGCGGCCGTTCCGCCGCTCGCCGCTCTACGACCGGGTCGCCGCCAAAGGTGCCTGCTTCGGTTCCAAGATGGGCTGGGAGCGCGCCAACTGGTTCGCGGCACCGGGAGAGAAGACCGAGAACGACTATGCCTTCGGCCGCCAGAACTGGCACGAGGCGGTCAAGCGCGAAATGAAGGCGACACGCGAAGCCGTCGCCGTCTTCGACCAGACCTCTTTCGCCAAGCTCCTCGTGCAGGGCCGCGATGCCTGCGCCGTGCTCAACTGGATCTGCGCCGGAAATATTGAGGTACCGGACGGTACGTCTGTTTACACGGGCGTGCTCAATGCACGCGGTGGCTATGAGAGCGATCTCACCGTTATGCGGCTCGGCGCGGAGAAATTCCTCATCGTCACCGGGTCCGCACAAGCTGTCCACGATGCCGACTGGATCGTCAAAAACATTCCATCCGACGCGCATGCAATCGTGACCGACGTCACCTCGTCCTACGCGGTGCTGGCGTTGATGGGACCGCGATCACGCGATCTGCTGGGCAAACTCTCCTCGGCCGATCTTTCCAACGCCGGCTTTCCCTTCGCCACCATCCGCGAGATCGATATCGGCTATGCCACCGCCTATGCCAACCGTATGACCTATGTCGGCGAACTGGGCTGGGAACTGATCGTGCCGACAGAATTCGCCGTCGGCGTCTATGAGGCGTTGCATGAGGCGGGCCGTGAATTCGGTCTGCTGGACGCCGGCTACTATGCGCTCGATGCCTTGCGCATCGAAAAGGGTTTTCGCGCCTGGGGCAGGGAGTTGACGCCTGATATCGACCCCTGGCAGGCCGGGCTTGGCTTCGCCGTGGCGATGGACAAGCCAGGTGACTTTATCGGCCGCGACGCGCTGGTTGAGACGAAGCCATCGGCAGCACCGGCAAGACGCATCGTGCTGTTCACGCTCGATGATGCCGAGCCGATGCTGTGGGGCGGCGAACTGATCCTGCGCGACCGCAAGCCGGTCGGCGAAGTCCGCTCGGCCGCCTACGGCCACACGCTTGGCCGCTCGGTGGCGCTCGGCCTGATCGAGAACGAGGCGGGCGTCGACGCTGCATTTCTCACCGGTGGTCGTTTCGAGATCGACCTTGCCGGCGTTCGCCATGCCGCGACAGCACATCTGCGCAGCCCCTACGACCCGAAGTCGGAGCGGGTGAAGGCTGATGCGGTGGAGATCAGGGCCGCCGCTTAATCCGCTGACATCGAGCGCGCCATATCCAGGAAAGCCCGCACCAGTTTGCCGCCGCTGCGTTCACGCAGGCAGATCAACGCCTCGTCCATCAGGGTCTCGGGAGCATCGATGGTGATCGGCACCAGCCGCGAATCCTGGCCGAATTCGGCCGCCGAGACAAAGCCGATGCCGGCGCCCGAGGCGACGATCTCGCGGACGGCTTCGCGGCCCTCGGCTTCGATCGCCGGCCTCAATTCGATTTTCGAGGCGGCTGCGAGATCTTCGAGTTTCTGACGCGTCTTCGATCCACGCTCGCGCATGACCAGTGATTCCTGCGCGAGCTGCTTGAGGGTGAGCGACTTTTTCGCGGCCAGCGGGTGGTCGACGGATGCAAACGCGATGATCGGCGTCGAGTTGAGTTTCAGCACCTCGAAATCGCGCCCCGTCGGCACCTCGCCCAGCACGCCGATATCGGCATCGTAGCTGTAGAGGCTGCTGATCACCGTCTCGGTGTTGCCGGCGCGCACCGAAACCTGCACGCCGGGGTAGCGGGCCCGGAAGCTGCCGAGAATATGAAGCAGATGATGTGCGGCATCGGCGACGATGCGCAGCGTGCCGGAACGCAGGGCGCGGGACTCCGTCAGGAGTTCGAGCGCCTGTTGCTCGGTATCGAACATGCGGTGGGTTATTTCGAGCAATTTCTGGCCCGAATGGGTCAGCGTGACCTGCTTCTTGTTCCGGTTGAACAGCAGCACATCATACTCTTCCTCGAGCTTGCGCACCTGGTCCGAGATCGCCGGCTGGGTCAGGAAGAGCGCCTCGGCGGCGCGAGAAAAGCCACCGCAGATGGCCACCTGGTGAAAGGCTCGCAACTGGACGTAGCGCATCTCCCGTGCCTCCGACACTTCTGAAATCGCCGACATCTTATCATAAGGATTGCTTAGGAAAAGATCGAAAGGAACGATTTGACTTATGTTTTGCCGACCCTCAGCCTGAGCATGGGTCGACATCCCTGCCGGCCGTTGGCACCGGAGGCGTCGCCATGCAATTTTCCATCATCCTGCTGCATCTGGCGGGTGCGGTCATGCTGCTGCTCTGGGCCGTGCATATGGTGCGCACGGGTGTCGAGCGGGCCTGCGGGCCCGCTTTGCGTGATGCCCTGAGGCAAGCCCGGGGTGAGCGGATCAGATCGGCCGGCGTCGGCACCGTGCTTGCCGTGCTGCTGCAGAGCTCGACCGCCGTCGCTATCCTGGCGGCCGGGTTTGCCGCCAGCGGCATGGTTTCGGTGTCGGCCGGGCTGGCGATCCTGCTGGGCGCCGATCTCGGTTCCGCCCTGGTCGTGCAGGTGCTGTCGTTCGACCTCAGCTGGCTTGTGCCGGCGCTGATCCTGGTCGGCGGCGCGATGGCCCTGAAGTTCGAAGTGGCTGGCATCAGGCATAGCGGGCGAATCCTGATGGGGGTCGCCTTCGTCCTGTTGTCGCTGCATATGATCGGCGAGGCGACCGCACCGATGCGGCAGAGCACCTTGCTGCCACTGGTGATCTCCTATCTGCGCGCGGACTATTTCACCGCCTTTGCCGCCGCTGCCCTGTTCACATGGCTGATCCACTCCAGCGTCGCGGCGATCCTGCTGTTCGTCACGCTTGCCGCACAAGGCGTCTTGCCGGTCGAGGTCGGTCTGTTCTTCATCCTCGGCGCCAATTGCGGCGGCGCGCTGATCGCGGTTTGGCTGACGCGCGGCGAAGCCGTCGAGGCGCGCCGTATCCCGCTCGGCAATCTGATCTTTCGCGGCACGGCGGCGCTGGCGGCTTTGTTCGCGCTTCAGGCCGTGACCTTCCCGGCGCATCTGTTCGGCGCAACCGAAGGCCGCCAGCTGGTCAACCTGCACCTTGCCTTCAATCTGGTGCTGGTCATCTGCTGCTTGCCGTTCACCGGCATGATGGAGCGGCTGGTCGCCTTGTTGATCGCAGACAGGCCGGTGGCAAAGGCCGGAGAGGGTGGAGACCTGATGTCGCGCCGCACCAGCGCGCTCGACCGCACCGTCATGCGCACACCCGGTCTTGCGCTAGCCAGTGCCACCCGCGAGCTGCTGCGCATGGGCGAAGTCGTCGAGGTGATGCTGCGCCCAGTGATGGATTTCTTCGACGCCGGCACCGGCGACCAGATACGCCAGGCTCAAAAACTCGATGAGGAGGTCAACCGCGCCCATACCGAAATCAAGCTCTACATTGCCGAAGTCAATCGCGGCAGCATGAGCGTGGCCGAAGCGCAGCGCGGCATCGAGCTCACCGACTTCGCCATCAATCTCGAACGCGCCGGCGACATCGTCGCCAAGAACCTGCTCGTGCTCACCCAGGAGCTGCGTGACAAGAACCTGCGCTTCTCACGCGACGGCTGGAGCGAACTGGCCGGGCTTCACAACCGTGTCATGGCCAACATGCAGCTTGCACTCAATGTGCTGGTGTCGAGCGATCTCGATTCGGCGCGGCAACTCGTCGTCGAGAAGGAGCGGATGCGCAGACTGGAACGCACGAGCCACGACCGTCACCTCAAGCGCCTGCAATCGGGAATGCCGCAGAGCATCGACACCAGCGACATCCACCTGGAGGCCGTGCGGGCGCTGAAGGAGATCAACTCGCTGATGGCCTCGGTCGCTTATCCCTTGCTGACGCAGAGCGGTGATCTGCTCGAAAGCCGGCTGGCGAGAGGGGCTGCGGAAGTGAGGGCTCCTGCAATGGCCTGAGGACGGATTCCCGCCCGGCAGGCCATCACTAAAATCTATACATCGATACAAAATAACGATTTTACAAATAGATCATTCAGGCCAAGAATAAGGCCACATCGAACGCAGATCGAGCGGAGGACAACATGCTCGCCGAGACGAAATTTGCCGCGGAGCCGCTGGCCAGCCCGGCGCTGGGCGAGCCGTATCTTCTGACCCCGGGGCCGCTCACCACGGCCTATTCGGTCAAGCAGGCGATGTTGCGCGACTGGGGATCGTGGGACGGCGACTTCCGCGCCATGACATCGGATATGCGTCGCCGGCTGCTGGCGCTGACCGGGGACAGGAACGATGAGTTCGACTGCGTGCCGATGCAAGGCAGCGGTTCTTTCTGCGTCGAAGCGATGCTGGGGTCGTTCGTGCCCAGGGACGGCAAGGTTCTTGTGCTGGCCAACGGCGCCTACGGCCTGCGCGCCGCGCAGACCATGCAGTATCTCGGCCGCGCCTATACGCTGATCGACAAGGGTGACTATCTGCCCCCGCGCGGCGACGAGGTGGCAGCGGCCCTCGCGGCCGACCCTGATATCACCCATGTCATCGCCATCCATTGCGAGACCAGTTCCGGCATCCTCAACCCGGTCGCTGAAATTGCCGAAGCCGTCCATGCCAAGGGTCGCAAGCTGCTGGTCGATTCCATGAGTGCGTTCGGCGCCGTGGCGCTCGACGTCAACGAAATCCGCTATGAGGCGATGGTCTCGTCCGCCAACAAGTGCATCGAAGGCGTTCCGGGTTTTGGCTTCATCATCGCGCGCAAGAGCGAACTGGAGGCCGCCAAAGGCAGGAGCCATTCGCTGTCGCTCGATGTCCACGCCCAGTGGGCGCACCTGAACAAGACCGGCCAGTGGCGCTACACGCCGCCGACGCATGTCGTGGCCGCCTTCCTCGAAGCACTGCGCCAGCATGAGGCCGAAGGCGGCGTCGCCGGCCGTGGCGCCCGCTATACGAGGAACCGCGACGTTATGGTGGCCGGCATGCGCGACCTCGGTTTCGAGACACTGCTCCGGGATCGCTGGCTGTCGCCGATCATCGTCACCTTCTTCAACCCGGCTCATGCCAGTTTCGCGTTCGACCGTTTCTACGACCTGATGAAGGACAAGGGCTTCATCATCTATCCGGGCAAGCTGACCGCCGTGGATTCGTTCCGCGTCGGCTGCATCGGCCAGATGGACGAACATGTCATGCGCCGCGTCGTCGAGGCGGCAGCGTTCTCGCTTCATGAAATGGGCGTCGACACCGCCGCCCCACCCGCCGCGGCACTTGCCGAACGCGCCAAACTCGCCGCCTGAAGCGGCCGACTTCGAGGATATCAGATGAACCAGATGTCTCCTGTCACCGTGTCGGTCAACGGCCGCACCTATGCCTGGCCGCGCGTGCCGGCGATCGCCATCTGCCTTGACGGCTGCGAGCCGGCCTATCTCGACGAAGCGATAAAGGCCGGGCTGATGCCGGCTCTGGTCAGGATCAAGCAGAAGGGCACGGTGCGCTTTGCGCACTCTGTCATTCCGAGCTTCACCAACCCCAACAATCTGTCGATCGCCACCGGCCGGCCGCCGTCGGTGCATGGCATCTGCGGCAACTATCTCTATGAGCGCGAGACCGGCAAGGAAGTGATGATGAACGACCCGCGCTTCCTGCGCGCGTCGACCATCTTCCAGGCCTTCTACGATGCCGGCGCCAAGGTCGCCGTGGTCACCGCCAAGGACAAGCTGCGTGCGCTGCTCGGCAAGGGCCTCGCCTTCGACGAAGGCCGCGCGCTGTGCTTCTCTGCGGAAAAATCCGACACCACCAGCAAGGCCGAGCACGGCATCGACAATGCCTCGAAGCACTTTGGGCTGCCGGTGCCGGAGGTTTATTCGGCCGAGCTGTCGGAATTCGTCTTCGCCGCCGGCGTCCAGCTGCTGAAGGAATTCCGCCCCGACATCATGTATCTGACGACCACCGACTATGTGCAGCACAAATATGCGCCCGGCGTGCCGCAGGCCAACGCCTTCTACGAGATGTTCGACAAATACCTGACCGAGCTCGATGCGCTGGGTGCTGCCATCGTCGTCACCGCCGACCATGGCATGAAGCCCAAGCACAAGGCGGACGGTTCGCCTGATGTCGTCTATGTCCAGGACCTTCTCGACGAGTGGCTGGGCAAAGATGCCGCCCGCGTCATCCTGCCGATCACCGACCCCTATGTCGTGCATCATGGCGCGCTGGGTTCCTTCGCCACCGCCTATCTGCCTGATGGCGCCGACCAGGCCGATATCATGGCCAGGCTGGCCAAGATCGATAGCATCATGCTGGTCGTCGACAGCCCGACCGCCTGCGAGCGCTTCGAACTGCCGGCCGATCGCATCGGCGACATCGTGCTGATCTCGACCGAGAACAAGACGATCGGCACCTCGGAACATCGCCATGACCTGGCGGCTCTGAACGAGCCGCTACGGTCGCATGGCGGGCTGACCGAGCAGGAGGTGCCGTTCATCGTCAATCGTGTGCTGCCGGAATTTCCGAACGAGCCGACGCTGCGCAATTTCGATGCCTTCTACTACGCCACCATGGCGGCGGCGCTGGCTTGAGTCGAGCGTGATTGTCGACCCCCACTCCGCCGAGCTTCGCTCGGCACCTCTCCCCCGATCGACGGGGGAGAGGAAAGGCGCCAGGGTTAGCCGCGGCTTAACCTGGAAACGTTGAGGCACTGACCTCGCCTGATTTCCTCTCCCCCGTCGATCGGGGGAGAGGTGGCCCGAAGGGCCGGAGTGGGGGTCGAATCCTCCGCGCAACAAGAATCTGCTGGAGCAGAAC
>NZ_RZRA01001490.1:0-762 GCF_003998945.1 Mesorhizobium sp. M7A.F.Ca.CA.003.01.2.1
GGTCGATGGACGGCGAAACATTGATCAGGCTGCTCGAATTGCCTCCCCAGCCGCCCGAACCTCCGCACCCACAACCTGCCTCGGCGGCTCCAACGGACGATGCAACTGCAACAGCGGCGAAAATAACAGTGAACTTGTTCATGAAAGCTACTCCCGTTTGATGATGGAGATGGCTTCCGTCTTCTGTGGTCTACCTCTTGCTTAACAATATATGAACAATTCATCCGCTCAAGTCTTTATCTAGTTTCGGTGCTTCAATCAAAAATTAACAATAATCATTATGCATAACCGACATGATTAACTTGCTTATCACAACGGACGACGACGAGACCGGTCAACTCGAATGCCGCTCAGCAATGGCCGATCGGAAATGCAAAAAAGCCCGCCCCGGCGTGAGCCGAAGCGGGCAGCGGTCGGTCCTGGAAATGAGAGCCACGCCGCGCCAGGTCCACCTGTCTCGGTAATTCCGTCAGGCAGCAGCCAACAGACGACGCGGTGCCAACAGCTACTCCTCCACCCCCGGCTTGAATCTCCGCACCACAAACTCGAACAGCACGTCCGAAATCCACATCGCACAGACGCCGATCAGGAAGGCGGCCGCCAGCGTGGTGGTGTCGTCGGCGGGATCGGGCTTCGGCAGGCCGGCGATCCTGGCGTAGGAGACCGCCGGCAGCGTCAGATAAGCCGCCGCAAGCGCGCCGCAGATCGGCGAGGCCACCATTTCGCGCAGCTTGTAGCGATGCCGCGACAGCGCGCGCAGAA
>NZ_RZRA01001491.1:0-760 GCF_003998945.1 Mesorhizobium sp. M7A.F.Ca.CA.003.01.2.1
ATCCTGTCGATTGTCCTCAACCCGCTGATGTTCCTGGCCATCGACTGGATGAAGCCGTGGCTGGAACGGCGCGCCGCCAGGACGGCACCACCGGTCGAGGCAAAACCGGTTGGTCCGGCGACGGAGCCGGGCCAGGTGGCCTCTGTCGCGGCAGCGGCGAAAAAGGAGGACGGGCCGCCGCCAAAGACGGCACTCACCGGCCATGCCATCCTGATCGGCTACGGCCGTGTCGGTGGCCTGGTCGGCTCGGCCCTGAAAGGCGCGGCAATGCCCTTCCTGGTCATCGAGGACGCCGACAAGACGCTGGCGAAGCTGAAAGCGGACAGCGTCGAGACCGTCGCCGGCAATGCGGCCAATGCCGAAGTGTTCGCCGCCGCCAACCCCGAGGGCGCCAGCCGGCTGATCCTTGCGATCCCCAATGCCTTCGAAGCCGGCCAGATCGTGCTCCGCGCCCGCGCCGCCAATCCCGCTATCAACGTCATCGCCCGTGCCCATTCCGATGCCGAGGTCGAACATCTCAAGGGTTTGGGCGCCGATACGGTGATCATGGGCGAGCGCGAGATTGCGCGCGGGATTGTGGAAGAAGTTCTCGGTTCCAAACCGGAGTTGAGGCGCGAAACCGCCGAGCCGTCGGTGGCCTGAGTCCCAAAGCCCAAGCTGCACTCTCGCACGCTGGCAACGTGATCGGCTCGACCACCCTTTCAAGCGAGCATCACGCCACGAATGCAGAGCCGCCATTTTGCGCGATACCGCTGAGGTA
>NZ_RZRA01001492.1:0-759 GCF_003998945.1 Mesorhizobium sp. M7A.F.Ca.CA.003.01.2.1
CCTTCATGCAGACCCAGAACGACTATACCCGCCGTTTCGAGGGGACTGGTCTTGGCCTTTCACTGGTCAAGGGCCTGGTGGCGCTGCACGAGGGCACGATGTCCATCGAAAGCATGCCAGGCGAGGGCACCACGGTGACCATCAGCCTGCCGGTGAACGGACCGAAGGGACATCAGGCGGAGAAGACCGGCGTGCTGACCATGCCTGTGGCGATGGCGAAAGGGGACAGAGATGGCTCGCTCCGCAAAACCGGCTAAGGCGGTCAAGCGCCGCAGCAATGCCTTTCAGGACGGCGCTGTCGCCGTCGGCGGCATGATCTCGCGCAATCCTGTCCTGGTGGGCGGCTCGACGGCGTTCCTGGTGACGCTGTTCTATGTCTCGGCCAATGCCTTGTGGTACCAACCTTTCCCGCATGCCGGCGCATTTTTTGCGACCCGCAGCATTGCGGGCTTTCCGCACGCGACGCCCGACGAACCGGAGACGACATTCAACATCGTGCGGCCATCCGGCGCGCCGGCACCGATCAAGGGCGATCCGGTTGTCGAGCAGGTGCAAGGCATATTGAAGGATCTCGATTTCTATTCCGGGACGGTCGACGGCATTTCCGGACCCAACACCCGCAAGGCCATCCAGGACTATCAGCAGAAGGTCGGGCTCAACACGTCCGGCGAGATCGACGCGCTTCTGCTCGATCAACTGGGCGCGACGCCGAAGACAGCTTCCGTCGTGCCCAGACCGCAGCCGCGCCTGGATATGCCG
>NZ_RZRA01001493.1:0-757 GCF_003998945.1 Mesorhizobium sp. M7A.F.Ca.CA.003.01.2.1
GCCATGTCGCGATAGTTCTCCTGCGGTTCGACGATGGCGTAGAAGTTGCCGCCATAGGCGACGTCGACGGTGATTTCACCGAGCCCAGGGCATTCGACCGTCAGCCCCTCGGCATGGAGGAAGGATGGCACATTGGTGATGCGCACCTCCTCGACATAGTCGCCGACCTGCTTGTATTCGGCGACGACCAGCCCGGCCGGCGTGTCGAGCCTGAGCACGCCCGGCGTCTTTGGTTTGATCAGTCCGTGCTCGATGGCCATCGTCACCGTACCGATCGTGCCATGGCCGCACATCGGCAGGCAGCCGGAGGTTTCGATGAACAGGATGGCGATGTCGCAATCCTCGCGCGTCGGCGGATAGAGAATCGAACCGGACATCACGTCGTGGCCGCGCGGCTCGAACATCAACCCGGTGCGGATCCAGTCATATTCGGCCAGAAAATGCGCACGCCGCTCCATCATCGTCGCGCCCTGCAACAGCGGGCCGCCGCCGGCGACCAGCCGCACAGGATTGCCGCAGGTGTGGCCGTCTATGCAGAAGAAGGATTTCTTGGCCATGACGCTCCTCGAAAATCAAAAACCCGAAAAAATCAAAATCGTTGCGGACTGAAGGGGGCCAGATCGATCGGCGGAGTCTGCCCCAGGACAAGATCCCTGATCAACCGTCCGGTGGCCGCCGCCTGGGTCAGGCCGAGATGGCCATGGCCGAAGGCATAGACCACCGACCGCTTTCCCGGCGCGCCGCCGATGACGGGCAC
>NZ_RZRA01001494.1:0-754 GCF_003998945.1 Mesorhizobium sp. M7A.F.Ca.CA.003.01.2.1
GGCCAGCACAGGGCAAGCCGGCCATGTTCGTTCCGTACCACAATTGCGAAACGCGCCACCATGGAGAAGAAGACCGTCAGGAATTCGCCGCTGCGGCTCCAGCCGCGATAGCCGAACGCCAGTATGGCGAGGAAAGAGAATAGCCAGTAGAGGCCGGCGGCCACGGCCAGACGCGCCGGATCGTCGGGCGCCGGATCGATGAGTTCGAACCAGGCAAAGGCGAAGAACAAGATGGCCGCAGGCCAGCAGCCGACCCATCGGGGCAGGCGCCATGTCCCGGTCCCGAACAGGCGCGAGGCGATACGCCATGGTCCATACCAGGGGTTCAGCCATGACCAGAGATCGCCGAAGAGGCCTTGCAACAGCGTGACGCCGGCCCACAAAAGGGTCCAGATCACCAAAGGCAGCGGGTTTGAAAGCGGGTCGTGGCTGCCGAAAAGGCCGGCGGCGATGAGAATTGCAAAGCCGGCAAAGGATATCAGGCTGATGGCGGCGCGGGCGCTGTCGCCGAAGGTGAACAGCGGCAGGCGTCGGCGCCAGAAGCGGGCAAGCGAAGCCGCCGGCAGCAGCGCCAGGACGAGGAAGCTGACGGCCACGGCGAAGGCGCCTCCGACCAGATAGTAGCCGGTCGGCAACAGCAGGACGTGGCCCCGGTCGGAGGCGTGGGCGAAGGCTGGGGTGGGGAGGAGGGCAAACAGCGCCGCAGATAATAACGCCAACAGCTGATGGCAGTGCTCTACGAGGCCCCCCTCTG
>NZ_RZRA01001495.1:0-753 GCF_003998945.1 Mesorhizobium sp. M7A.F.Ca.CA.003.01.2.1
ACCATGCGCCACCAGCACGCCCAGCGTGCGCCCTGCCCGCAGCACCGGCACGCCCAGGAACGAGTTGTAGATCTCTTCCCCGGTCTCCGGCAGGTAGGCGAAGGCAGGGTGTTCCTGCGCATTGGACAGGTTGAGCGGCCGCGCGCTGGCGGCGATGGTGCCGACCAGGCCTTGGCCCAGCCGCAACTGCGCCAAATGGACGGCGTTCGGGTTCAGGCCTTCGGTGGCGTAGAGTTCGAGCACCGAATCGGCACGCAGCACATAGAGCGAGCAGACTTCCGCGACCATGTTGGAGGCGATGTCGCGCACAATCCGGTCAAGCCGCTCCTGCGGCTCCAGCGGCTCCTGCATGAGCTCGCGGAGCCGTTTGAGCAAAACGCGCGGGCCACTGGCCTGATCACGCATCGCGGCTTGTTCTCCAATGGGCATTCTGCCCGCCGCAGTTTCCACCGCGACCGGCGCACACGCAACAACTCAAATCGTTCTCGCTACTGCTTATCCAGACCGTAGACGGAATGCAAAGTACGAACCGCAAGTTCCGTATACGGGCCGTCGATCAGGATCGAAATCTTGATCTCCGAGGTCGTGATGGCGCGGATGTTGATCGATTTGTCGGCCAGCGCCTTGAAAGCGGTGGCGGCGACGCCGGCATGGCTCCTCATGCCGATGCCGATGACCGAAACCTTCGACATGCCGGCTTCCGACTGCACGACATCGTAGCCGATCGAGGCCTTGAGGCGTTCAAGCACGGCC
>NZ_RZRA01001496.1:0-753 GCF_003998945.1 Mesorhizobium sp. M7A.F.Ca.CA.003.01.2.1
CATCACCAAGGTCGGCGGCGCGCCATTGCCCTTGCCGCCGACCTTGGTGATGAATTCGTTGATCTGGCTCTCCGGGATGGCGCCCATGAAGCCATCGACCGGCTGGCCGTCCTTGAAGGCGATGACCGCCGGGATCGACTGGATGCCGAGCTGGCCGGCGATCGACGGATGGTCGTCGATGTTCATCTTGACCAGCTTGACCCTGCCGCCGGCGGCCTTGACCGCCTTCTCCAGCTGCGGCGTCAGTTGCTTGCAAGGTCCGCACCAGGGCGCCCAGAAATCGACCAGCACCGGCTGGCGGCGCGATTCCTGGATGACATCGGCGGCAAAGGCAGCCGTCGTCGTGTCCTTGATCACATCGGCGGGAGCGGCGGGCGTATCGCCAAGCGCGACTTTCGCCGGCGCCGGCGCGGTTCCACCATACTGCACCGAGGTGGTGTACTGGCCGCCATTGCCGCCAAAGGGGCCGCCGAACGGATTGTTGTCGCTCATCTCTTTACCCTTCCGTGGCGCCGCCGGCCGGCGGCCAGGCGCCCTATGCTTCAGACCATCGGTTTTAAGCCATCCATGTGGCGATCACGCGGAGACTTTCAAGATAGCAGCATCGTGCCCGGTTGCCTCGACGAATCTGATCAGGTCGCTCGCTGCGATCGATGTCGTCGCCTCATTGGTCAGCGGATGCCCATTGATCACCGCATGCTCCATCAAATCCTTGTCGAGCACGAGCTTGACCCTGTTTGCCGTGTCGTTGAT
>NZ_RZRA01001497.1:0-752 GCF_003998945.1 Mesorhizobium sp. M7A.F.Ca.CA.003.01.2.1
CGAGATGCTGGAGGCCGGTTTTTCCCGCGTCGGCGAATTTCACTATCTGCATCACGACCGCGATGGAAAACCCTACGCCAACCTCGCCGAGATGGCCGAGCGCATTGCGGCCGCGGCCGGCGAGGCAGGCATCGGCCTGACGCTTTTGCCGGTGTTTTATGCGCACTCGTCTTTCGGCGGTGCCGCACCAAACGAAGGCCAGCGGCGATTCATCAACGATGTGAATCGATTCTCGCGGCTTGTTGAGAAATGCCGCGAATCGGTTCGCGCGTTGGATCAGGCTGTTGTCGGCGTCGCTCCGCACAGCCTTCGCGCCGCGACACCGGAAGAACTGATTGACGTGACTGCCCTGGCGCCGGACGGGCCTATCCACATCCACATTGCCGAGCAGGTGAAAGAAGTCGAGGATTGCCTTGCCTGGTCGGGCGCGCGGCCGGTCGAATTTCTGCTGGCCAATGCCAAAGTCGACAAGCGCTGGTGCCTGATCCACGCCACCCACATGACCGATGCTGAAACCGTTGCCATGGCCAAAAGCGGTGCCATCGCCGGCCTATGCCCGATCACCGAGGCCAATCTCGGTGACGGCACTTTTGCCGCGCCGCTGTTCAGGGAACATGGCGGCCGCTATGGCGTCGGCTCCGATTCCAATGTGCTCATCGGCCTGCCCGACGAGTTGCGCCAGCTCGAATATTCGCAGCGCCTCGCCCACCGCGCCCGCAATGTGCTGGCGGTCGCAGGCGGCTCGACCGGCC
>NZ_RZRA01001498.1:0-751 GCF_003998945.1 Mesorhizobium sp. M7A.F.Ca.CA.003.01.2.1
GCCCAGATCCGCTGCCGAATTGGCCACGCACCGCCTCATCCATCTGGAGGAGCCGTATCGCGAGGCGGCCAGTTGGGACGAATGGTTCCAGTCTGCGGGCGCCAATCTCAGCGATACCGCGCGCGGCCTGCGCATCAACGACTACGGCCTGGTGATCCAAGGTGTCATGGAAGGCCAAGGCATCGCGCTCGGCTGGCGGCATCTCGCCGAGCGGCTGCTGGCGTCGGGCCTGCTGGTGCCGGTGACGGATCATGTGCTGAAGACCGGCAAGGCCTTCTATGTCGTCTGGCCGAAGAACCGGGAGCTCAGCGACAACGCCCGCAAGGTGCGCGACTGGCTGGCGGCGCAGGCATAAGTCGTTTTCCACTGATCCACCGCTGGCGCAATTCTGCCCCTCCCGCGCGACGCGAATCCGCCTATAGTGCCGCCATGCCCATCCGCCAGCTTTCCGAAACGATGATCAACCAGATCGCCGCCGGCGAAGTCATCGAGCGTCCGGCGAGCGTGGTCAAGGAACTGGTCGAGAATGCGCTCGATGCCGGTGCTTCGCGCGTCGAGATCGTCACATCGGGCGGCGGGCTGAACCTGATCCGCGTCACCGATGACGGCTCCGGCATTCCCGAACGGGAGCTGGCGCTGGCGATCGCACGTCACTGCACCTCCAAGCTCACCGAGGATATCAACGACATTCGCTCGCTGGGCTTCCGCGGCGAAGCGCTGCCGTCGATCGGCTCGGTGTCGCGACCTGTCT
>NZ_RZRA01001499.1:0-751 GCF_003998945.1 Mesorhizobium sp. M7A.F.Ca.CA.003.01.2.1
GCTCGGCACCCAGCCCGATGACGGTGCGAACGATCGCCGCGGTGTCGCGATTGCCCAAATCGTGGATGAACGAACGGTCGATCTTGATCTTGTCGACAGGAAAACGCCTGAGGTAGCCGAGCGACGAATAGCCGGTGCCGAAATCGTCCAGCGCGATGCGGATGCCGAGTTCGCGCAACTGCCGCAGCGTCCTTAGCACCACCTCGCTTTCGTCCATCAGCACGGTTTCGGTGATCTCCAGTTCCAACCGACCGGCTGGCACGCCGGAGAAAGCCAGCGCCGAGATGACGCTGCGGGCGAAGCTGCCGCTTTTAAGTTGCACGGCCGAGACATTGACCGCGACGCGCAGGCCGGCGGGCCACCGTGCCGCCGCCGTGCAGGCTTTCCTCAGCGCCCATTCTCCAAGCGGCACGATCAATCCGGTTTCTTCGGCGACCGGAATGAAGCTGTCCGGCGCCACCATGCCACGTTCTGGGGAATGCCAGCGCATCAAGGCTTCCGCGCCGACGATCTCGCCGGAGGCGATGTTCATGATGGGTTGGAAATCGAGGTCGAATTCCTGGCGCGACAGTGCGGTCCCGAGGTCGACCTCCAACGCACGCCGTGCCTGTACCATTGCGTCCATTCCGGGTTCGAAGAAGCGATACAGATTGCGGCCTTCGCTCTTCGCCCGGTAAAGCGCTGTATCGGCGTTCCTCAGCAGCGTGTCGGCGTCTCCGCCGTCGTCGGGGAAAACCGCGATGCCCAGGCT
>NZ_RZRA01000149.1:0-7649 GCF_003998945.1 Mesorhizobium sp. M7A.F.Ca.CA.003.01.2.1
TTCCTGGCCTTCCTGTCGCTCGTGGCGGCAAGTGAAGAGCGCTGGACCGCAATGTTCTGGTGGCTCGGGCTGGCCCTGTTCGTCGACGGCATCGATGGGCCGATCGCCAGAAAACTCGAGGTCAAGGAGATCCTGCCGACATGGTCGGGCGAACTGCTCGACAACATCATCGACTACGTGACCTACGTGCTGATCCCGGCCTTCGCGCTCTATCAGCGCGGCTTCATGGGCGAGGGCCTGTCATTCCTGTCGGCGGCGATCATCGTCGTTTCCAGCGCCATCTACTATGCCGACACCGGCATGAAGACGAAGGAGAATTTCTTCAAGGGATTCCCGGTGGTCTGGAACATGGTGGTGTTCACCCTGTTCGTCATCGAGCCCGGACAATGGGTTTCGTTCGCGGTGGTGGTGGTGGCCGGCGTCCTGACTTTCGTGCCGATCAACTTCATCCACCCGGTGCGGGTGGTGCGGCTGCGGCGCATCAACCTTGGGATGACCCTGTTGTGGTGCGCTTTCGGCGCGCTTGCCCTGGCCCAAGCGGCGCTCGCCGCCTTCTACGATCAGATCGGCGTGCTGGGCGAGCAGGTCAGCACCTTCACCAAGATCGGCATCACCATCACCGGGCTTTATCTTGCCTGCATCGGTGGCATCATGCAGTTCTTTCCCAATCTCGGTGCCAAAAAGGCCTGATCGGCCACTCCCACAGGGAGCCTGGCCCCACAAGCCTAGCCCACAGGAAGCCTAGCAATGTCCAAAGCGATCCGCATTCATGCCAATGGCGGCCCGGAAGTTCTGACCTATGAGGACGCTGATCCCGGCCAGCCGGGATCCGGGCAGATCCTGGTCCGGCACACCGCGATCGGCCTCAATTTCATCGATGTCTACCATCGCTCCGGTCTCTATCCGCCACCCGGCGGCTTCCCGCTCGTGCCAGGCAGCGAAGCCGCCGGCGTGGTGCTGGAGGTCGGCCATGGCGTCGACTGGCTGAATCCGGGCGATCGCATCGCCTATGCCGTGACGACGGGGGCTTACGCGCAAGAACGCGTCATCGATGCCAGCCGCGTCGTCAAGGTTCCGGATGGCATCAGCGACGAACAGGCCGCAGCGATGATGCTGAAGGGCATGACCGCGGAATATCTGCTGCGCCGGACGTTCAAGGTGAAGGCCGGCGACACGATCCTGTTCCATGCCGCTGCAGGCGGCGTCGGCCTGATCCTCGGCCAATGGGCAAAACATCTCGGCGCCACCGTCATCGGCACCGCCAGCTCGTCCGACAAGATCGAGCTCGCCAGGGCGCATGGTTTCGATCACGTCATCAACTACAAGGAACAGGATTTCGTCGCCGGCGTCGCCGCCATCACCGGCGGCAAGAAATGCGATGTCGTCTACGATTCGGTCGGCAACGACACGTTTCCGGCTTCGCTCGACTGCCTGCGGCCGCTCGGCATGTTCGTCAGCTTTGGCCAGTCCTCGGGACCTATACCGCCGTTCAGCATGTCGTTGCTGGCACAGAAGGGCTCGTTGTTCGCAACAAGGCCGACACTGTTCGTCTACAACGCAAAACGCGAGGACCTCGACGCTTCTGCTGCCGCCCTGTTCGAGGTCGTGCTCAGCGGCGCGGTCGAGATCCGGATCAACCAGCGCTACGCGCTGAAGGACGCCGGCAAGGCGCATTCCGACCTCGAGGGCCGCAGGACCACAGGGACGACCATTCTCATCCCTTAGTTCGTTCTGCCTTGCTATCCCTTGAATTTCCGCTGAAATTCTTGAAGCTCTTTCAAGACGTGTGCCGCTTTCCGATGAGAGCCGGCCGCGCCTACCATGCCTGCGGGAACACAGAACATGTCTGGCTAACCAGATGGGAGGCACTGTGAGTGCAAATCAGGACGGCACGAACCTGCTTGAGGTGCGTGGCCTCACCAAGATATTCGGCACGCTGACGGCGTGCGATCATATCGATCTCGACATCGCCAGGGGTGAGATCCACGCCTTGCTCGGCGAAAACGGCGCCGGCAAGTCGACGCTGGTCAAGATGCTTTTCGGCTCGCTGGAGCCCAATGCCGGCGAGATCTTCTGGAACGGTCAGGCCGTCAGGATTTCCAGCCCGGGCGTCGCGAAAAAGCTCGGCATCGGCATGGTGTTCCAGCATTTTTCGCTGTTCGAGGCGCTGACCGCGGCCGAAAACATCGCGCTGTCGCTGGACGACGGCTCGCCGATCAGCAGCATCGCTGCGAAGGCGAGGGCGCTTTCCTTCAGCTATGGCCTGCCGCTCGATCCTGAATCGCTGGTCGGCGACCTGTCGGTGGGCGAGCGCCAGCGCATCGAAATCATCCGCTGCCTGCTGCAGACGCCGCAGCTCATCATCCTGGACGAACCGACCTCGGTGTTGACGCCGCAGGAAGCCGACAAGCTGTTCGAGACGCTGGAGCGCCTGCGCTCGGAAGGCAAATCCATCCTCTACATCTCGCACCGGCTCGAAGAGGTCAAACGCATCTGCGACCGCGCCACCGTGCTGCGCCACGGCAAGGTGGTCGGCCATTGCAATCCGCGTGAGGAAACAGCCTCTTCGCTGGCGCGAATGATGGTCGGCAATGAGGTGCAGGCCGTGGTGCGCGCGCCGGTCGAGGGCATCGACAAGGCGCAGCCGCTGCTCGAAATCCGCAATCTCAGCCGCCAACCGGCGACGCCGTTCTCGATCCCGCTCAAGGGCATCAACCTGAACGTCCGCGCCGGCGAGGTGATCGGCATCGCCGGCGTCGCCGGCAATGGTCAGGGCGAGTTCTTCGAATCCGTTTCGGGCGAAGTGCTGCAGCAGGATGCCGCCTCGGTGCGCATTCGCGGCAAGGATTCGGGAAGCCTCACCATCACCGGACGGCGCCTGCTGGGCGCTGCCTTCGTGCCGGAGGAGCGCCTCGGCCACGGTGCCGCACCGCGCATGAAGCTTTCCGAAAACCTGCTGCTGTCGCGCCATGCCACCGACGGCAAGGCGTTCGTCGGTTCCGGCGGAATGGTCAAGAGCGCCGCCATCCAGGCCGCGTCCCAACGCATCATCGAGGCGATGGACGTGCGCAAGAGCGCGCCGGATCCGGAGGCCGCGGCTCTTTCGGGCGGCAATCTGCAGAAATTCATCGTCGGCCGCGAACTCGACCGCCGGCCAAGCGTCATGGTGGTGAACCAGCCGACCTGGGGCGTCGATGCGGGCGCTGCCGCCCACATCCGCCAGGCCTTGATCGAGTTGTCGCGCAGCGGATCAGCGGTGCTGGTGATCAGCCAGGATCTCGACGAGCTGTTCGAGATCTCGGATGCGATCGCGGTCATGCACAATGGCGAGTTGTCGAAGCCGATGCCGATCGCCGAAGCGACCTTCGAGAAGGTCGGCTTGCTGATGGGTGGCGCCGAACCCGGTCACGCCGAACACACGTTGGAGACGGCATGATGCGCCTCGAACTCGTCAAACGCCCGCAGCGCTCCATGCTGTTTTCGGCCCTGTCGCCGTTCATCGCTTTCGCGCTGACCATCATTGCCGGGGCCGTCATGTTCGCACTGCTCGGCGTCAATCCGCTGACTGCGTTCAACATCTATTTCATCGAGCCGATCAGCCAAATCTGGCAGTTGCATGAGCTGGCGATCAAGGCCGCGCCGCTCATCCTGATCGCTGTCGGCCTGTCGGTTTGCTACAAGGCCAACATCTGGAACATCGGCGCCGAAGGCCAGTTCATCCTCGGCGGCATCGTTGGCTCGATGCTTCCAGTACTGTTTCCGCAGTTCGAAGGCCCGCTGGTGCTGCCGTTGATGCTGTTGCTCGGCATGGTCGGAGGTGCGGCCTATGCGGCGATCCCGGCTCTGCTCAAGACGCGCTTCGGCACCAACGAGATCCTGACCAGCCTGATGCTGGTCTATGTCGCGCAACTTTTCCTTGACTGGCTGGTGCGCGGCCCCTGGCGCGATCCGCAGGGCCATGGCTTCCCGCAGACCATCCAGTTCAACGATTCGGCCGTGTTGCCGGAACTGATGCCGGATGCCGGACGGGCAAACTGGGGTTTTGTCTTCGCGCTGGTCGCCGCGGTGCTGGTCTGGATCCTGATGAGCCGCATGCTGAAAGGTTTCGAGGTGCGCGTGCTGGGCTCGAGCCCGCGGGCAGGACGCTTCGCCGGCTTCGGCCTCAACCGGATGGTGTTCTTTGCCTTCCTGCTGTCGGGCGCGCTGGCGGGACTTGCCGGCATCTCGGAGGTCTCGGGCGCCATCGGCCAGCTGCAGCCCGTCATTTCGCCCGGCTACGGCTTCACCGCCATCATCGTGGCGTTCCTCGGCCGTCTCAACCCGCTTGGCATCGTTGCCGCCGGACTGGTGCTGGCACTGACCTATCTCGGCGGCGAAGCAGTGCAGAGCGCGCTCGGCATCTCCGACAAGGTGGCGCGGGTGTTCCAGGGCATGCTTTTGTTCTTCGTGCTCGGCTGCGACACGCTCATCCACTACCGCATACGTCTGGTCGGCCTGGCGCTGACCAAACCGGAAGGCGTGGCCAAACTCGAAGCCGCACCGAAGCTGAAGGAAGCCCGTTGATGGACATCACCGTAAACATCCTTCTGACCATCGCCACCGCGGCAACGCCGCTGCTGATCGCGGCAATCGGTGAGCTGGTGGTCGAGCGCTCCGGCGTACTCAATCTCGGCGTCGAAGGCATGATGATCATGGGCGCCGTCGGCGGCTTCGGCGCAACCTATCTCACCGGATCACCCTGGATCGGCCTTTTGGCGGCCATTGCCATGGGCGCGGTGTTCTCGCTGCTGTTTGCCGTCATGACGCTGTCGCTGGCCACCAATCAGGTGGCGACCGGCCTGTCGCTGACGCTGCTCGGCCTTGGCCTGTCCGGCATGATGGGCACCAGCTTCGTCGGCCAGCCCGGCGAAAGGCTGCCCAACCTCGACATTCCCGGCCTGACGGAAATCCCTGTGGTCGGCAGGCTGCTGTTTGGCCAGGATCCGATCTTCTACATCTCGATCGCACTGACCGCCGCCGTCATGTGGTTCCTGTTCAAGACCCGCACCGGGCTGACGCTGCGTTCGATCGGCGACAGCCACACCTCGGCGCATGCGCTTGGCATCAAGGTCATCCGCTACCGATACCTCGCGGTCATCTTCGGCGGCGCCTGTGCCGGTCTCGCCGGCGGCCATCTCTCGCTGGTCTACACGCCGCAATGGGTGGAGAACATGAGCGCCGGCCGCGGCTGGATCGCGCTGGCGCTGGTGGTGTTCGCCTCCTGGCGGCCATGGCGGGTGCTGGCCGGCGCCTACATCTTCGGCGCGGTATGGATCGGCCAGCTTCATGCACAGGCTTTTGGCATTCCAGTGCCCTCACAGTTCCTTTCTTCGCTGCCCTATCTGGCAACCGTCGTGGTTCTCGTTCTAATCTCGCGCAACAAGCGTCTGACGATGATGAACACGCCGGCTTCCTTGGGGCAGCCATTCGTTCCGGATCGTTGACAACAAAAACAAACGGGAAGCTCCAAGGCTAACTCAGAGAGGTAACACGATGAAAAAACTGCTTATTGCCCTGATGACCACGACCGCCGCCATGTCGCTGGCAGCGACGGCCGAGGCCGCGGACAAGCTGAAGGCCTGCTGGGTCTACACCGGCCCGATCGGCGATTTCGGCTATTCCTACCAGCACGACCAGGGCCGTCTCGAAGTGGAGAAGGCGCTCGGCGACAAGGTCGAAACCGCCTATCTTGAAAACGTCTCGGAAGGCCCCGACGCCGACCGCGCTTTCGAGCGCCTGGCACGCGAAGGCTGCAAGATCATTTTCGGCACCTCCTTCGGCTTCATGGACCCAGAAGTGAAGGTCGCCAAGAAATTCCCGAAGGTGATGTTCGAGCACGCCACCGGCTACAAGACATCTGACAATCTCGGCATCTACAATGCGCGTTTCTATGAAGGCCGTTATGTGCTCGGCCAGATCGCCGCCAAGGAATCGAAGGCAGGCGTTGCCGGCTACATCGTTTCCTTCCCGATCCCCGAAGTGGTGATGGGCATCAACTCCTTCATGCTCGGCGCGCAGTCGATCAACCCGAACTTCAAGGCCAAGATCGTCTGGGTGAATTCCTGGTTCGATCCGGGCAAGGAAGCCGACGCCGCCAAGGCGCTGTTCGACCAGGGTGCCGACATTATTGTCCAGCACACCGATTCGACCGCTGCCCTGCAGGTGGCCGAGGAGCGCAAGCTGCACGGCTTCGGCCAGTCCTCCGACATGATCAAGTTCGCGCCGAACGCGCAGCTGACCTCGCTCACCGACGAATGGGGTCCCTATTACATCAGCCGGGTCCAGGCAGCCCTCGACGGCACCTGGAAGCCGGACAATGTCTGGCTTGGCATCAAGGACGGCGCGGTCAAGCTCGCCCCCTACACCAACATGCCCGACGACGTGAAGGCGATGGCGGAGGCCACCGAGAAGAAGATCGCCGGCGGCTGGAACCCCTTCACCGGGCCGATCGCCAAGCAAGACGGCACGCCGTGGCTGAAGGATGGCGAAGTCGCCGATGACGGCACGCTGCTCGGCATGAATTTTTATGTGAAGGGTGTCGACGACAAGCTGCCGCAGTAAGTAGCGCAAGAGATCGAAATGAGGAGGGCGCCGCGAGGCGCCCTTTTTCATTCGGCGGGCTGCGCTCCGGCTGAGACGCGACGAAATCGCGCCAGGCCAGCATCGACCGCGCGGCCGAGCCAAATCCTCAGCAGCCGCTGTGCGGGTCGTTCGCAGGCGCGCCAGATTGCCCACGAAACGAAAAGCATAAGTGCGCCGCAGCCAAAGGCGGCAAACCATTTGCCGATAAGGGGCGTTGCCGCATTGATGACGAGATAGCCGATGTCCTGGTGCAGCAAATAGAGCGGATAGGTCAGCCCGCCCAGCGCCAGGGTGAGCCCCGATGCCCTGATACGGCCGCGCAGCAGCACCGCACCGATCAAGGCCGCGTGCATGACGACGTTGGCGATGACCAGATTGGCCGACGAAACGGCAATGCCGTAGTGGCCAAGCATCCAGTGCTGCGTCACCGACAGCGTGCCGCAGGAGATCAGGAACGCGGCGGCAAGCAGCAGCATTGCAGGCAGTGAACGGCCATGCGCATGCAGGTGGTGGACCAGCACGCCGGCGGCGAAGAACGGTCCAAACTCGGTGATGAACAGCAGCCTGGCGGCGCCGCTGCCGATGAAGAACTCGTTCAAGGCCGAGATCGCCAGCCAGATCAAGATCAGCTCCAGCTTGCGTTTCTGAAACAGCCCGGTGAGCAGCGCCAGCGTCACCCAGCCGTAGAACACCAGCTCAAGAACGATCGACCAGTAGACGCCGTCCATGAAGGGCTGGCCGAACGCCGGCGCGAACATCGACAGATTGGCGGCATACTGAACGAAAGAGGCCGAAAGCAGCGGCGACCCGGCAAGGAAGACAATCGCGAAGGTGATCGTCATGCAGAGCAGGAAGCCCGGATAGAGGCGAACGAACCGCGCGACCGCAAACTGGTCCCAACTGCGGTTTTCCGCCGACCAGGCAATGACGAAACCGCTGATCAGGAAGAACAGATTGACGCCGAGATAGCCGTAGAGGGCGAACGGTGCCGCAAGCGGATAACCCTCAGCCAGAATGCCCTCGGCAGC
>NZ_RZRA01000014.1:0-19033 GCF_003998945.1 Mesorhizobium sp. M7A.F.Ca.CA.003.01.2.1
CGGACCCGGGTCGACTTCACCACCCTGCGGTGTCAGCCGCTGGGTGAATTTCGTGCTTTCGGCTTCCGTGCCGCCAGCCGCGGGCGCCGGCGGCGCTGCCGCGGCATCGGTTGCCGGCTTGGCCGGCGCTGGCTTCACGGGTTCGGTTTTCGCTACCTGATTGCCGCCAAGCCCCAGCATCTTGCCGAAGGCGTCCTTGTTCAGCCAGATGCCGTAGCCGCCGCCGGCAACGACCAGCAGTGCGAAGACGGCCGCGATCAGCCCGCCATAGCTGCGCTTGCGCTCGGCGGGACGCAGGCGCTGGAAGGTATCCGGTACCGGCTCTTCATTGTCTTCGTTGCTGGAAAAGACATCGGCCTCGTCGTCCGCCTCCTCGGCGTTCATGCCTGGAAGAGGCGTGTCGGCGCGAGCCGGCTGGGCAGGCGCCGGCGTCGACCTTTGCCAGCTTGGCTCGACCTTGGCGGCAGGCGGCGGCGCGGGTTGATAGGGCTCGGGCTTGGCGACGGGCGGTGCCGGCCAGGCCGATTCCGCCTTCGCCGGCTGCCTCGTATGGCTTGGCTGGTTCTTGTTGCGATCGATCGACGAAAAGATGTGTTCCAGCTCCGCGAGCGGGTCGGTCTCCGGCACGCTCTTGGCATAATCGCGCTCGACGCTTGTAATGGCGTCTTCCAGCGAACGCATCTGCGTGGCTATGGCTTCGGGAGCCCACGGCGGCGAACGTTCACCAAGCTTCTTCGCTAGCATGGTGCGAACGCTGGCATAGATGCGCGTACGCTTTTCCGGCGTCTCGTCGCCATGCTTGTCGAGCGCGTTTTTCAGAATAGCAACGAAATCTGCCATGCTTCAGTCGACCTGTATTTTGCTTCCGCGTCGGCCCCCGCAAATCAGCCGCGATGCCCGGAAAGGCTCAGAAACTAGTCTTGAAACGGATCGGTCACAAGTATCGTGTCGTCGCGTTCCGGGCTGGTGGAAAGGAGCGCGACCGGTGCGCCGATGAGCTCCTCGATGTAGCGGACATACTTGACCGCCTGGGCCGGCAGATCATTCCAGCTGCGCGCGCCGGCAGTGGTGCCTTTCCAGCCCTCGAGCGTCTCGTAGACCGGTTCGACACGTGCCTGCGCGCCCTGGCTGGCCGGCAGATAATCGATCATCTCGCCGTCGAGACGGTAACCGGTGCAGACCTTGATCTCGTCCAGCCCGTCAAGCACGTCGAGCTTGGTCAGCGCGATGCCCTTGATGCCGTTGACCGCGACGGCCTGGCGCACCAGCACCGCGTCGAACCAGCCGCAGCGGCGCTTGCGACCGGTGACGACGCCGAATTCATGGCCGCGCGTGCCGAGGAATTCGCCGACCTCGTTCTTCTGCTCGGTCGGGAACGGACCCTCGCCGACGCGTGTCGTATAGGCCTTGGTGATGCCGAGCACATAGCCGATGGCGCCCGGGCCAACGCCGGAGCCGGCGGCAGCCTGTCCGGCAACCGTGTTCGACGAGGTCACGAACGGATAGGTGCCGTGGTCGATATCGAGCAGTGTGCCCTGCGCGCCCTCGAACAGGATGCGCTCGCCAGCCCGGCGCTTGTCGTCGAGGATCTTCCAGACCCGGTCCATATAGGGCAGGATGTCGTCGGCGACCGAGGTTAGTTCCTGCATGATCGTGTCATGCGTGACTTCCGCATGACCAAGCCCGCGACGCAGCGCATTGTGGTGCGTCAGCAGCCTGTCGATTTTCAAGGGCAGTGTTTCCAAATCCGCCAAATCCATCACCCTGACCGCGCGCCGGCCCACCTTGTCCTCATAGGCGGGGCCGATGCCGCGACGGGTCGTGCCAATCTTCGTCCCGGAATTGGATGCGGCGTCCTCACGAAATCCGTCCAGCTCTCGATGCAGGGACAGGATAAGCGCTGTGTTTTCGGCTATTTTCAGGCGATCCGGCGCTACTTCGACACCTTGCGCCTTGAGTTTTGCCACCTCGGCGACGAAAGCGTGCGGGTCGAACACGACGCCATTGCCGATGATGGACAGCTTGCCGTGGCGCACGACGCCCGACGGAAGCAACGACAGCTTGTAGACCTTGCCGTCGACGACCAGCGTATGGCCGGCATTGTGGCCGCCCTGGAAACGCACCACGACATCGGCGCGCTCCGACAGCCAGTCGACGATCTTGCCCTTGCCTTCGTCACCCCACTGCGAGCCGACGACCACCACATTGGCCATGTTTCTTTTCCCTTGAGACGCCGCCAAGCGGCTTGAATATGGTTCGAAACGACAGGCCTCTATAACGTCAAGACCTCGCGAGCGCGACCTTTCTTTGCCGTCGAAAATGCCCTGAGGCACAACAATTTTCGGCTTTGACATCATTTACTTGGGCGAGCGAGGGCAATAGGCCGGCAAACACCGCAGCTCCGGCGACTGGAATCCCGCGATGCATCGAAGCGCCTACATATTCCTGCTGCTCACCACCTTGCTTTGGGGTGGAAATTCGGTGGCCGGCAAGCTGGCGGTCGATCACGTCTCGCCGATGACGCTGGTCTTCCTGCGCTGGGTGCTGGCCGTGGCGATCATGCTGCCCATCGGCTGGAAGACCATCCAGAAGGACTGGCCGGTAGTCCGCAAGCACTGGTTCGTGCTGGTCGCCCTCGGCGCCAGCGGCTTCACCCTGTTCAACACCATCTTCTACACGGCGCTCAACTACACGACAGCGATCAATGTCTCGATCGAACAGGCGGCGATGCCGATCCTGATCATGACTGCCAATTTCGTCTTCTTCCGCCTGCGCGTGAACTGGGCGCAGATTGTCGGCGTCGTGCTGACCGTCGCCGGCGTGATCCTCACCGCCTGCCATGGCGACCCGCGCCGGCTGTTGACGCTGGAACTCAATTTCGGTGACGCCATCATGCTGGTCGCAGTCTTTCTCTACAGCGGCTATTCGGTGGGGTTGCGGCTGAAGCCGGTGATGCACTGGCAGAGCCTGATGCTGGCCCTGTCGGTTTCGGCACTCGTCACCTCGTTGCCGTTCTTCCTGTGGGAGGTCCTCGCCGGCAAGGTCATCATGCCCGACGCGCGCGGCTGGACCGTCATCGTCTATACGGCGATCGGCGCATCGGTCGTTTCGCAGATCTTCTACATCAGGGGCAACGAGCTGATCGGCGCCAACCGCGCCGGCCTGTTCATCAATCTGGTGCCGATCTTCGGCACGCTGCTGTCGGTGCTGATCGTCGGCGAGACGTTCCAGCTCTATCAGGCGCTGGCCTTGGTGCTCGTGCTGGGCGGCATCGGGCTTGCCGAATACAGCGGGCGCAAGATGGCGGTGGCGGACCACCGCGGATGACATTTGGCGGCTGACGCCCTCCGCCGTCGCGGTAATCACGCGAACGGCCTGGACTTCGCCAATGGCGCGGAAACAGCGGCATGAATCCTGCCGCGTCCCCTACTTGGAACATTTCACCTCCAGCGGAGTTTGAACGCCAGGGAGGCGACATGATGAGCCACAACCCTCGCAGCACGGCAAGCATTGCTGGTCACCCTATCCACCCGATGCTGATTCCGTTTCCGATTGCCTTTTTTGTCGGCACCTTCGTTTGCGACCTTATCTTCTGGCGAACAGCCGATCCTGGATGGGTCACCGGGTCGCTTTGGCTTCTCGGCGCAGGCCTGATCATGGCTGCCCTGGCTGCGCTTGCTGGCTTGACGGATGTTCTCGGCGATGTGCAGGTCCGCAATCTCACGACGGCATGGCTCCATGCCGGCGGCAATGTACTCGTCGTGTTGATCGAGCTTTACAACTGGTACTCGCGGTATGCCGGCGGAGCGGCGGCCGTGATGCCAACCGGCATCGTCCTATCGCTGATCGTGGTTCTCATCTTGCTGTTTACGGGCTGGAAGGGCTGGGAACTGGTCTACCGACATCGCGTGGGTGTCTCCGATGGCTCGGACGAGTTGACATGAACCGGCCGCCGCGGCGGCCGGCGTCAACGAGGTGGGTCGGCGACCGCCTGTCCTCAATCACATCGCGTTGACGTCGAACTGCAGCCGCTTGGCCGAGTCGATCGACTTGTGCGCCTTGACCTTTTCCAGCACGGCTTCCGGGAACGGCGCGTCGAGATAGAGCAGCGCTATGGCATCGCCGCCCGGCCGGTTGCGGCCGAGCTGGAAGTTGGCGATGTTGACGCCATTCTCGCCGCAGACGGTGCCGAGCAGGCCGATGATGCCCGGCGCGTCCGCATTGGTGGTGTAGAGCATGTGCTGGCCGACCTCGGCATCGAGGTTGATGCCCTTGATCTGGATGAAGCGTGGCTTGCCATCCGAGAAGCATGTGCCGGCGATCGAGCGCGTCATGTGCTCGGTCTTCACCGTCAGCTTGATATAGCCGTCGAACACGCCCGACTTGTCGCGCTTGACCTCGGCCACGATGATGCCGCGCTCCTTCACCATGATCGGCGCCGACACCATGTTGACGTCCGAGACCTGAGGCCGGATCAGCCCGGCGAGTGCTGCACTGATCAGCGCGCGCGTGTTCATCGTCGCGGTCGAGCCGTCGAACAGGATCTCCACCTCCTTGATCGGATCCTCGGTGACCTGGCCGACAAAGGCGCCGAGCACCTCGGCGAGCTTGACGAACGGCTTCAGCCGCGGCGCCTCCTCGGCGGTGATCGACGGCATGTTGATGGCGTTGGAGACGGCGCCCTTGATCAGATAGTCGGCCATCTGCTCGGCAACCTGCAGCGCGACATTCTCCTGGGCCTCCGTCGTCGAGGCGCCGAGATGCGGCGTCGCCACCACATTCTCCATGCCGAACAGTTCGTTGTTCTCGGCCGGTTCGACCTCGAAGACGTCGACGCCAGCGCCGGCCACCTTGCCACTCTTCAGCGCTGCGACCAGATCGGCCTCGACGATCAGACCGCCGCGTGCGCAATTGATGATGCGCACGCCCTTCTTCATCTTGGCGATCGCCGCGGCATCGATGATGTTGCGCGTCTTGTCGGTCAGCGGCGTGTGCAGGGTGATGAAATCGGCGCGGGCGAACAGCTCGTCGAGCTCGACCTTGTCGACGCCAAGCTCCTCGGCACGGCTGTCCGACAGGAACGGATCGAAGGCGATGACGTGCATCTTGAGGCCAACGCCGCGCGTCGCGACGATCGAACCGATGTTGCCGCAGCCGATGACGCCCAGCGTCTTGCCGGTGATCTCGACGCCCATGAAGCGGTTCTTTTCCCATTTGCCGGCATGGGTCGAGGCGTTGGCTTCAGGGATCTGGCGCGCCAGCGCAAAGATCATCGCCACCGCATGTTCGGCTGTGGTGATCGAGTTGCCGAAGGGCGTGTTCATCACGATGATGCCCTTGCGGCTTGCCGCCGGGATATCGACATTGTCGACGCCGATGCCGGCGCGGCCGATGACTTTGAGATTGGTAGCGGCGTTGATCAGCTTTTCGGTGACCTTGGTCGCCGAGCGGATGGCGAGGCCATCATACTGGCCGATCACTTCGGCGAGCTTATCCTTGTCCTTGCCGAGATCGGGCAGATAGTCGACCTCGACGCCACGATCCTTGAAGATTTGCACGGCGGTGGGGGAGAGTTTGTCTGAGACGAGAACGCGGGGCGCCATGGCGGCCTCCTTGAAATGGATTTGATCCTGATGGGAGTGGGCGGCCCGAAGGCCGCCGCGAATGATCTCAGGCCGCCGCTTTGAGCGACGCCTTCTGTGCGGCGAATGCCCAGTCGAGCCAGGGCAGCAACGCTTCGAGATCCGACGTCTCGACCGTCGCGCCGCACCAGATGCGCAGGCCGGGCGGTGCGTCGCGATAGGCACCGATATCATAGGCGACGCCTTCCTTGTCGAGCACCGACACCAGCCCCTTGGCGAAGGCCGCCTGCCCGTCGGCGTCGAGCGCGGACACGTCCGGATCGGTGAAGGACAGGCAGACGGACGTGTTCGACCGTGTCGCCGGCTGGACGGCGAGATGACCGAGCCAGGAGGACTTGCCGACAAAGCGATCGAGGACGGCCGCATTGGCATCCGCCCTGGCGATCAGCGCGTCGAGGCCGCCGGTCGACTTCGCCCAGTTGAGCGCATCGAGGTAATCCTCGACGCACAGCATCGAGGGCGTGTTGATGGTCTCGCCCTTGAAGATGCCTTCGATCAGCTTGCCGCCTGAGGTCAGGCGGAAAATTTTCGGCAGCGGCCATGAGGGCTTGTAGGTTTCCAGCCGCTCGACAGCGCGAGGCGACAGGATCAGCATGCCGTGAGCGCCCTCGCCGCCCAGCACCTTCTGCCAGGAGAAAGTGACGACATCGAGTTTTTCGAAGTCGAGCCTCTGCGCGAATGCGGCGGAAGTCGCATCGCAGACGGTCAGGCCCTTGCGGTCCGCGGGAATGAAATCGCCGTTCGGCACGCGAACGCCCGACGTGGTGCCGTTCCAGGTGAACACCACATCGCGGTCGAAATCGATCTTGGTGAGATCAGGCAGCTCGCCGTAGCCGGCTTCGATCTTGCGCACGTCGGCGAGCTTCAATTGCTTGACCACGTCGGTGACCCAGCCGGAGCCAAAGCTCTCCCAGGCGACCATGTCGACGCCGCGCTCGCCGAGCAGCGACCACAGCGCCATCTCGACCGCACCGGTGTCCGACGCCGGCACGATGCCGATGCGGTAACCCGCCGGGACCTGGAGAATCTCCCGCGTCAGCTCGATCGCCTGTTCGAGCTTGGTCTTGCCGATCTTGGCGCGGTGGGAACGGCCGAGCGCAGCATTTCTTAGCGCCTCGACCGACCAGCCGGGGCGCTTTGCGCAGGGACCTGAGGAGAAATTGGGGTTTGCCGGACGGAGTCCGGGCTTCGTATGCGTCGTCATCGTGGTCTATCCTTCCAGATAGTGGCCCCTCGTTGGGGAGGGGTGGCCCACGGACGGCGATATTCGTTCGGGCTTCAGGCGTCAAGAGGAAAGTTTTTGTCGTTGCCGGGATACCGGCGATCCCCGATCAGGATGTCGTGACTTCAAACGCAAACGACGGACCCCATGATCCGCCGTGCTGGTCCTCGTACTCGCCGCGCCTACCAGAGATCGTAGCGCAGCCCGACCTTGACCTGATGATAATCGAGGCCCTTTTTGAACTCAGGGTTGCCGACAGCGTCTGCTGTCACGTATTTCGCGGAAGGCAGAGCCGTGTATTGATAGCCGACATCGACTGCAACATTCTTGCTGACCTGATAAGCAAAGCCGGCGCCGAGCGTATAGGCGAAGCTGAACTGCTTCTCCGACTGCGTCGTCCCATCATAGCCGTTTGGATCGTCGCATTCAAAGATGGTCGTGGTTGTACCTGATGTTGTCGATGAATTCTGACAGTTGCGAGCGCCTTGAGCGTACTTGTAGGTGCTGTACGCTATGCCGACACCGCCTCCGACATAGGGCGTGAAGCCGACATAAGTGCCCAGGTCGACAAAGGCGCTGGCCATCACATCGTAGGCCTTGTTGTTGCCGTCGTTGGAGCCTTCGCATCCACGGGTGCTTGGGCCGGCGAACGCGCTTGTGCTGCCACCGCTGGTGACAGTCACCGTCTGCGTTCCATCGCAAGTACTGTCGAATTTGCTGGCGAATTTGCTTGTCGGCAGCAGACCGAAATTCAATTCACCACGGAAGTAATCGTTGAAATGGTAGCCCATACCTATCGAACCAGACAGCGGGCTGGTATCCGTAACCAGACCGGCCGGAGTTTCCGAAAATTCATAGGGCTTGTTGAAGGCATAGCCGAGATCACCGCGCAGATACCAGCCGGAGCCGACCTCGACCGGGACGTAGTCGGGCGCCTGGTCGACATAGATCGGCGGATCGTAGTCGGCCGCGTGCACCGGCGTCAGCGGCAGGAGGGCTAGTGCACCGAGCGCCAGCGCCATACGCGATGTAAGTTTCATGGTCCCCGACTCCCGAATTTGGCGCAGCCCGCAATCGCAGCGGCAGCCATCGTTTCAAGGAGCATTGTTAACCATAGTGGTTAAGTGGCGGTTAAGGCTAACAGAGCGTTAGCGAATTCATTTCCCCTGTCGATTCCAGGCGGCCAACGAAAAACCGCCCGGCTGAGGCCGGGCGGTTTGTGAAGAATTCAAGTAATGTAGATGCTGTTACTTGGTGTAGATCGGCTCGGGTTCGGGCTGGTAGGCAACGACCGGCGCGGCGCAACCGTTGTTGCCACCGAACTGGTAACGCAGGCCACCGCGCACTTCGTGTGTGTTGATGCCACGATCGAAGCCGGGACCGGAGCTGGTGATGTTCCAGTCGAACATGCGGCCGCCCTGGATATGGGAGAAGCGGTAGCCGGCATCGAGAATGATCTTGTCGGTCAAGCAGTACGAAGCGCCGGCCATCAGACCGTAGGCGAAACGCCAGCTTGATCTGCCGGGATTGAACTCGGTGGTGTTCGGGTCGTAGACATCATCCCACTTGACGCGGGCGCCGCCGATGCCGGCGCCAACGTAAGGCGTGATGCCATGGTAGGTGCCGAGATCGACATAGGCGTTGGCAAGCAGTAGCAGGGCGCTCATCTTCGATACTTCGGTCGAAGTACCGTTGATATCCGAGGTGCCGCCGTTGAAGTTCGACTTGAACCAATAGTCGGCGGTCAAATCGGTCCGGAAGTGATCGTTGATCTTGTAGCCGACGCCGGCGCCGAGCGAGAAACCGCCCTTGAGCTTGCCGAAATCGAAGCTTCTGGTGCCGGGCGTAACCGTACAGTTACAGGGATCGACGGTGTAGGTCATATAGTCGATGCCGCGCACGGTCGACTTGTGATAGTCGATGTCGCCACGGATATACCAGCCGCCGACTTCTACCGGCTGCTCGTAGACGGCCTGAGGCGGAGCCTCTTCGACGATCGGTTCCGGCAGGTCGGCCGCGAACAACGGCCCCGCCAGGCCTGCGAACAGTAAGGCGAGCAGGGCCTTTCTTGCTGTCTTGAACATGCTTGTCACCCCTGAGAAGCTCGGAACGGCAAACCCGCCCGAAATGCGATTGGCTTTCAGTCGTGGATAATGAATTGCAAAGGTTAAAAGGCGTTTAACCCTGTTGCTTAACCACGAATCTCGAAACTTCTGGGGACCGGCGCGAGATTTCCGAACAGCGAACAGACTGGGAGCCGACAAGAAAAAGCCCGCCGAGAGGCGGGCCTTGGACAGGTTCAGGCGACGACGTCCTGCCGGGCGCTGTGGGGGTCAGGCGGCGCTGCGCGTTTCCGAGATGATGTCCACGATGCCATTCACCACGGACTCGACCAGTTGCGGGTCGTCGCCCTCGGCCATCACGCGGATCAGCGGCTCTGTCCCGGATGGCCGGATAACCAGCCGTCCGGTCTTGCCGAGCCGGCTACGCGCGTCTTCGATGGCGGCCTTGACCGGCGCCTCCTCGAGCGGCTTGCCGCCGGAAATGTGAACGTTCTTCAGGAGTTGCGGCACGGGTTCGAATTTCTTCGACAGTTCGCTGACCGGCCGGCCCTGCCGCTTGATGCAGGCCAGCACCTGCAGCGCCGAAACCAGGCCGTCGCCGGTGGTCGAAAAGTCGGACAGCACGATATGGCCCGACTGTTCGCCGCCGACATTCAAGCCATGCGCGCGCATATGCTCGACGACATAACGGTCGCCGACCTTGGTGCGGTGCAATTGCAGCTTCATGTCGCCGAGGAAGCGTTCGAGGCCCAGATTGGACATGACGGTTGAGACGACACCGCCGCCGGCAAGCCGCCCGCTCTGGTGCCAGGATTCGGCGATCAGCGCCATGATCTGGTCACCATCGACGATCGCGCCGTTTTCATCGACGATGACGACGCGATCGGCGTCGCCGTCGAGCGCGATGCCGATATCGGCGCGCACTTCGTGCACCTTCTTTTGCAGGCCGGCCGGGTGGGTCGAGCCGCATTCCTTGTTGATGTTGAAGCCGTTGGGCTCGACATTGATGGCGACGACTTCGGCGCCCAGTTCCCACAGCGCCTCGGGCGCCACCTTGTAGGCCGCGCCATTGGCGCAATCGACGACGATCCTCAAGCCCGCGAGCGACATCGAGCGCGGCAAGGTGCGCTTGGCGAATTCGATGTAGCGGTCATGCACGCCGTCGACGCGCTTGGCGCGGCCAAGCCCGTCGGAGTCGGCGAGCGCCAGTTCGATATCCCTGTCGAGCATGCTCTCGATGCGCTCCTCGATCTCGTCGGAGAGCTTGTAGCCGTCGGGTCCGAACAGCTTGATGCCGTTGTCGTAATAGGGGTTGTGCGAGGCCGAGATCATGACGCCGATATCGGCGCGCAGCGAACGCACCAGCATGGCGACAGCCGGCGTCGGGATCGGGCCGAGCAGGAACACGTCCATGCCGGCGGCACAAAGACCGGCGACCATGGCATTCTCGATCATATAACCGGAAAGCCTGGTGTCCTTGCCGAGCACGACACGATGTCGATGGCTGCCGCGCTGGAAAGAAAGGCCGGCGGCCATGCCGACCCGCATCGCGATTTCAGCGGTCATCGGAAACTTGTTGGCGCGTCCGCGAATGCCGTCCGTGCCGAAATAATTCCCTGCCATGCCAGTCAGCTTCCTCGACGTTTCTTCCCCGGCACGTCATGCCACAAGTGGCCAGGGCGCTATGATCACATTGTGTGATTATACGTTACCAATCCTTAGAAAACCATTGTTGTGCACTGCACACAACGTGGCCGCAACCTGACATGCCCAGACTGCCATGCTGCAATATACAAGTCATTCGAGCCTTTCAGCGCGGATGCACCAGGAAAATCTTGCTCTGAACCAGGCAACGGACAACGATTTCATCACCTTATCGGGAGAAGCCGATTTTCGGCGATATATACGCCACTTAGCATCTGGCGCAACCGACCGTTGAGCGTTATTGATTTGCAGGGACGTATCATGGGCTGCTGCAACGGAGAAACGCTATGCTCATCCACCGACTTGCCACTTTGACCGGCCTCGCCGTCGCGACCTTGTTCCTGGCCGCGCCAGCCAACGCACTGACGATGGCCGAGTGCAGCACGAAGTATAACGCCGCCAAGGATGCGGGGACACTGGCCGGAGCGACCTGGAACCAGTTCCGCAAGGCTCAGTGCGGTACCGACGCCGCAGCGACGACCGACGCCAAGCCGGCCGATGCCAAGAAAGCGACCGACACCACGAAGGCTGCCGCCGCGGCGGACGACAGCACGGCCAAGGGCCTGACGGCGAAGGAATGCAGCACCAAGTATCAGGCGGCGAAGGCTGCCGGCACGCTGAACGGCATGAAGTGGAACGACTTCCGCAAATCCGAATGCGCCGCCGGTGCATCCGCCGCTGCCGCCGCCAAGCCGGCGACCACCAAGGCCGCCGCGGCTCCCGCCGCTCCCGCAGACAATGGCGGCAAGGGCCTGAGCATGGCCGAATGCAGCACCAAGTATCAGGCCGCCAAGACGGCCAACACGCTGAACGGCATGAAGTGGAACGACTTCCGCAAGACCGAGTGCGGCGCAGCCGCCTCGGATGACGACACCGTGCCGGCCGCCGACGAGGCGAGCTACACCAAGGAGCCGGCGAAGCCGACGACGGCTGCGCCCAAGGGCGTCACCTTCCCGTCCGCGATCTCGCCGAAATATACCAGCGAGACCCCCGGAAAGGGCCGTATGCACACCTGCCTCGACCAGTACTATGCCCTCAAGGACGCCAATTCGCTTGGCGGCCTGAAGTGGATCCAGAAGGGCGGCGGCTTCTACAGCCTGTGCAACGCCAAGCTGAAGAGCTGATCGCTTAGCCATAGTCTCCAAACAAAGGCCCGCGCATCGCAAGATGCGCGGGCCTTTTTTGTTGCGCGAAGACGCACACTGCCTTGCTCGCATCTGCATGTCGCCGGGCTGCCGGCATCATCAATTCGCCTACACTGCCCACCGCCAAGCTCATCGGTAGTCCGTAAAGATTCTGGTTGAACATATAGAGAACAAACCATATACAAAAAGACGTCAAACTTATTATCAACCAGGAGGGTCTTATGCACGGTTTGAAATTGGCGGTATTGGCTGCGACCGCATTTGTCGCTTGGAGCGTCGCCCCCGCAAGCGCACTGACGATGAAGGAATGCGGCGAGACCTATCGAACAGCCAAGGAAGGCGGCACTCTGAACGGCATGGACTGGACGGCTTTTCGCAAGGAGAAGTGCGCGACATCAGCAGCGGACAGTGTCAGCGAGGATACGGTCAAAACCGAGCCGCAGACGAAAAAAGAAACCAGCGCGGCGGTCGCCCCCACTGTAGCGCCCGCGGGCGTGACATTTCCGACCACGCTGGCCGCCGAGTTCAAGACCGAAAAGCCCGCGAAGGCGCGCATGAAGACCTGTCTCCAGGGCTACCATGGCAACAAGGACGCGGGCACGTTGAACGGCCTTCGCTGGATCCAGAAGGGCGGCGGTTATTACAGCCTGTGCAATGCCAAGCTGAAGAGCTGAGCGACAAGACATCTGAAGAAGAGAAGGCCTGCGAACCGCAGGGTTCGCGGGCCTTTTTGTTGCCTTCGAGGGCACGCCAGCGGCGACGTTGCCAATCTCCCCCTTGTGGGGGAGATTGGCTATCACCTAGACTTTCGCCAATCGTCACCGTCGCAGATGCGAGGTCGCGGACAACTCCTCCCCAACGCCAAAAACAAAAAACGCCGCGGAGCAAGCCGCGGCGTTCGATGAAATCGGTGGCCGAACTCAGCTCGACGGCTGTGGTTCCATACCGCCTTCGGGCTCAGGACCCTTCTTGCGGCGGCCGCCGGACTTCGGCACGGCCGAGCCACGACTTGGCGGCGTATCGTCGCCGAGGTCGCGTGCGGGCTTGTGGCCGGCGATCAACTGCTTGATCTCCTCGCCGGACAGCGTCTCGTATTCCAGCAGGCCCTGAGCCAGCGCGATCCATTCCTTCTTCTTCTTGGTCAGGATGGACTTCGCCGACGAATAGGCCTCATCGATCAGGCGGCGCACTTCGGCGTCGATGATCTGCGCCGTTTCTTCCGAGACGTTCTGCGTGCGTGCCACCGAATGGCCAAGGAACACTTCTTCCTGGTTGTCGCCATAGGCGACATGGCCGAGCTTGTCGGAAAAGCCCCAGCGCGTGACCATGGCACGCGCCAGCTTGGTCGCCTGCTCGATATCCGAAGAAGCTCCGGAGGTGATGTTCTCCTTGCCGAACTTGAACTCCTCGGCGACACGGCCGCCCATCATGATGGCGAGCCGCGAGATCATGTATTTGTAGCTCATCGAATAGCGGTCGCCTTCGGGCAACTGCATGACCATGCCGAGTGCACGGCCGCGCGGGATGATGGTGGCCTTGTGCAGCGGATCGGCCGACGGCACGTTGAGCGCGAGGATGGCGTGGCCGGCCTCATGGTAGGCGGTCAGTTCCTTCTCGGCCTGCGTCATGGCCGACGAGCGGCGCTCGGCGCCCATCATGATCTTGTCCTTAGCGTCCTCGAATTCAGCCATGGTGACGAGGCGCTTGTTGCGTCGTGCCGCCATCAGCGCGGATTCGTTGACGAGGTTCATCAGGTCGGCGCCGGAGAAGCCAGGCGTGCCGCGCGCGATCACCTTGAGGTCGACGTTGGGCGCCAGCGGCACGTTGCGCACATGCACCTTGAGGATCTTCTCGCGGCCGACGATGTCAGGGTTCGGCACCACGACCTGGCGGTCGAAGCGGCCTGGCCTGAGCAGTGCCGGATCGAGCACGTCGGGCCGGTTGGTGGCAGCGATCAGGATGATGCTTTCGTTGGATTCGAAACCGTCCATCTCGACCAGCAGCTGGTTCAGCGTCTGCTCGCGTTCGTCATTGCCGCCGCCGAGGCCGGCGCCGCGATGACGGCCGACTGCGTCGATTTCGTCAATGAAGATGATGCAGGGCGCGTTCTTCTTGGCCTGGTCGAACATGTCGCGGACGCGGCTTGCACCGACGCCGACGAACATCTCGACGAAGTCAGAACCGGAAATGGTGAAGAACGGCACATTGGCTTCGCCGGCAACCGAGCGCGCGAGCAGCGTCTTGCCGGTTCCCGGAGGGCCGACGAGCAGCACGCCGCGCGGAATCTTGCCGCCGAGCCGCTGGAACTTCTGCGGATCGCGCAGGAACTCGACGATCTCTTCCAGATCTTCCTTGGCTTCGTCGACGCCGGCAACGTCCTGGAAAGTGACGCGGCCATGCGCTTCGGTGAGCAGCTTGGCCTTCGATTTGCCGAAGCCCATCGCGCGGCCGGAGCCGGACTGCATCTGGCGCATGAAGAATATCCAGACGCCGAGGATGAGGATCATCGGCAGCCAGGAGATCAAATAGCCGAACAGCGAATTGGAACCGTCCGTTTCAGGCCGTGCATTGATGGTGACGTTCTTGTCCTGCAGCCGCGAGACCAGCGAAGGATCGCCGGGCGAATAGGTCTGGAAACCGCTGGAATTGTCGGTGTAGGTGCCGCTGATACGAGCGCCAGCAATGGTCACCGTCTTGACCCGCCCCGCCGCGACATCCTGCAGGAACTGCGAATAAGGCACATCGCTGGAAGCCCCTCGCGTCTGCGGCGTCTGGAACAAATTGAACAGGGCTATGAGCAGGACCGCTATGATCGCCCAGAGCGCGAGGTTGCGATAGTTCGGATTCATCAATTGTCCCGTTGGCGTCCGCGAGGCGGACACGCGTCATGAGAGGAAACTTGCGCCTAACATAGGGAGAGCGTCCCCCCTTGCCAAGCAGAACAGCACGTCTGGGTTAAGCTTTCGCGCAACCCTCAGCCGGCACTGTGGCCGCTGAAAGGCAAGGGCGGGACCGGGGCCGCGCCAATCAGCCCGGCGACGGCCCGCGCCAGCGCTAGGTCGAAGGATGGCAGGAAGCGGCCGAAGGGGGCAACGACCGGCCGCACTTCCACCGTCGCGGACTTCAGTCCATATCCAGGCAAACCAAGGCATTCACCGGCCTGCCACACCGCCGGTTCGGCCGCGAGCGCGGCGCGCATCAGGCTCGACGGGGTTTTTCCTTCACCCGTCGCGAGCCGTTTCGCCGCTGCCGTGCCTAACGGGGCAATCAACAATGCGCTGCTGCTGTCGTTCAATGTGATGTGCCGGCGGCCGTCCCACAGGGTGCTGCCGGTGGCGGCAGCGGCGGCGGGCAGTCCGCGCGCCTCGCGGCGCAGGAATATGCCGGAGCGCCGGGAATCGACAACCGTCCGCGACAATGTGGCGCAAAGAAATCCAGCCCTCAGCCGACCGAACAGAGCCTCGCTGCGGGCCTGATCCGGCAGGAAGGCAATCCCGCCGGTCGTGGCCAGAAGGATGCGCAACGCATAGACGGCCGCCTGCTCGTCACCGGAGGAGAGCAGGCACGGGTCGAGGCGGATGAGGCCGATGGCTGGCTGGCTGGCGAAGCCATCGATCAAACCGGCTGCGCTGGCGCCAAGCTGCCTGCGCTCGAGGGCGGCCTGGCCCGCGAGCATCAACATGCCCTTCACATGCTCGACACTCTCGCCGGCAAGTGCGGCCCGCACACGCGGCCGCTCGAAAGCCGCGTCGTCATTGGTCGGATCGTCAGCCCAGCCGACATTTTGACGGCGCAGGACGTCGCGCAATGCCGCGCGCCGCACGCCGAGGAGCGGCCGCACGATCCAAATGCGCCAGTCATAGAGGGTGGCCGGCGCCATGCCGGCAAGTCCCCGGCCGGCCATGCCGGCATGGCCTTGGCCCTCGTCCCGCGCGTGCCGCATCAGCACCGTTTCCGCCTGGTCGTCGGCGGTATGGCCGGTGAGGATCATGCCGATGCCTTCCGCTTGTGCCGCCTCGGCTAGCAGCCGGTAGCGCGCCTCGCGAGCGGCGGCGGGCAGACCGGTCGATGGCTTTGGACCCGACCATGTCAGGATGCGGTGTGAAATTCCGAGCCTGGCGCACAGCTTCGCCACTGTTTGCGCTTCCGCAGCCGAACCGGACCGCAAACCGTGGTCGATCGTCACCGCCAGCAGCCTGGTTGCCGGCGCCCTACGTTCGAGATGGTGTTTGAGAAGAAGGAGCAGGGCGGTCGAGTCGCTGCCGCCGGACACGGCCGCAACAGCGCCGCTGGTAAAATCGATATGCGAAAAAGGGTTAGTCGAGAGGTCCGGCTCGGTGTCGAGCATGATGCATGTCGCCCAAAAGTGATCCCGGTTTCAGGACAACGACATGTATGACAAGGATCAGCAGGCAGCCAGAGCCTTCTCCTGCTTGACGCGTTCCTTGAGCGCGCTGGAAATATCGGGGTAGCGCTTGCCGACCTCGCTGAAAGTGGCGCAGGCAACGTCATGCTGCTTGAGGCCGACCAGCGACACGCCGAGCTTCAGCAACATATCGGGAGCTTTCTTGGCCTTGGGGTAGTCCTTGCTGGCGGCAAGGAACGTCTCGGCCGCATCGCGGTATTTCTGCTGGCCGAGCAATGACTCGCCCAGCCAGTAATGCGCGTCCGCGGCCTTCGCATCCTTGGGGAAGCGGGCGATGTGGTCGCGAAAACCCTGCTCGGCGGTGCCGTAGTCGCCCGAGAGGATGAACTGGTATGAGTTGCGGTAGAGCTCTTCCGGATTGTTGGTGGCGGGCAACGCCGCGACCACCGTATCGGATTTGCCGGCCTTGGGCGCCGCCCCGGCGACTGGCGCGGTATCCTGCGCCGGCGCGGTCGATTGTGTGTTGCCGCCGGCATCGATGACATTGCCGTTCTTGTCGACGGTGATGCTGCCGAAGGTCTTTTCCGGCGCTCCCGTACCGGGAATAACCTTGCCGGGGTCGCCATCCGGAGATTCGACGATGACGTCCTCGACCGTCTTGCCGACTGCCGATTGATCGTTGGCGGGCTCGGCGCCGGCATCGGCCGGCGCCCGTGTTGCCGGGGCCGCCGCCACGTTGTTGTCGGTGCCGGTGGTGGCGTCCGATTTCTTCTGCGCCGGCGGCTGTCCGCCTTGCGTGCCGCCACCTTCCAGCTGCTGGAAGCGGAATTCATTATCTTCCTGCTGCTTGCGGATCTGCTCCTGCATTTGCAGGACCTGGAAATTGAGTTCCTCGATCTTGCCGTTCATCTGCCGCAGCTGCTCTTCCAGGCTGGTGACAGCGGTAGGATCGGACTGCACCAGCTGAACCTGGTCCGGTTTCTTCTTTTGACCAAAAAAGCCGGGCAATTCGATACTGGGAAGATGGAAGGTAAAGCCGCTGTCGGTTGATTGCCCTGTGCCGCTCGCCCCGGTGCCGCTAGCCAGGGCGGTGACGCCTGATAGGAGCAGCAGCGCAAGCGTGCCGCTCAGAACCGATCTCAAATGCATGTGCCTCTCGCAGTGATTTCGTTAGCTTGTTCGCGCCTTCCAATCAGAATGGGACCAGCCAAGCGCCCTCGGCTCATAGCAGGAGCCGAGACTTCGGCCAAATTTTGTTTCGGGCATCCGGATATGAAAAAGGCGGCCCCAAGGCCGCCTTTCGCACAAGTATGTTGCATTTTTACCGCTAGACGGCCACGCGTCCTTTGACGCGCCGGTCCATGATGCCTCAGGAGCCAGCGCCGCTAAGCGTAGTGACCGCGCGGCGATTCTGCGACCAGCAAGAGATGTCGTCGCAAACCGCGACCGGACGTTCCTTGCCGTAGGAAATGGTCTTGAGACGGCTGGCCGAGACGCCCTTGGCGACAAGGAAGTCACGGGTAGCGGCTGCGCGGCGGGCGCCGAGCGCCAGATTGTATTCGCGCGTTCCGCGTTCGTCGGCATGGCCTTCGACGACGATGGCATACTGCTTGTACTGGTTCAGCCACTGTGCCTGGCGCGAGAGCGTCGTCTGCGCGTCGGCACGGATCGAGGTCGAGTCCGTATCGAAGAAGATGCGGTCGCCAATGTTGACGGTGAAGTCCTGCGCCGATCCGGGTGTTGCGGCGCCGGCGCCGTTAAGGCCAAGATCGGCCGCGTTGTTCGGCGTCTTTTTCGAGGCGCAACCGGCGATGGCGAGCATCGCCACCAGCGCGATCATGACCGGGTTTCTGGTAAGTGCTGCAATACGGCCCATGCCGCCTCTCCTTCGTAATTCGAGTGGTCTAATTTGAGTGATTTCGTTGATCACCCAGTAACCACGTTTGGGTTAACCGGCATTCAAGAAACACGGTTAAATTTTGGTTTAAGCTGCCCGTCCGCAGCCATTGGCCATGAGCCACAGTTGGCGCGGACCCTAGGCGGAAATACGGCCAAAACGCGACAAAGAGATGGAAAAGAGGAATTGAAGAGTTGGGGAATTGAGGAACTGAAGAGAGAATTCACTTCAGCTTTTCTCTCAGATTGATCAGCATGCCGTAGATATGGGCATAGGATCGCAGCCAATCGTCGTGTTGTGCCTGGCTGATGTATCCAAGGTCGAACGCTTAGGAAATCCACGTCTCCACTTCGCTGCATGACCCATTGCCATCGAAATGAACCGCGCGAATTCGGGTTTGGAGTGAGTCTGCTTGGCAAATCCCTCAGCCAAATTGGCGCAGATTCCCTTGCTGGAGCGACGCAACTGATCAGCCAGTGCGTATTGCTCCATTTTCGGGAAGGCGAGCGTAGCTTTATGCACGTCAAGAGAGACCACATAAGCGCGCTTATAAACCTCTAGATCCTTCGCACGCTTGATGTGGCCGCCCGCCTTCTCCATTCTTCAGTTCTTCAATTCCCCAGTTCCTCAGTTCGTCTCTTACTCCAGCAGCGGCGACCAGGCAGGGTCCGAAGCGAAGTTCGCCGTCGGGATCGATTGCTCGTTGCGTCCGGTCAGATCGACCGAAACCAGTTTGGGGCCACCGGCGGAATCGCGGAAGAACATCAGCACGCGGCCATTCGGCGCCCAGGTCGGTCCCTCCTGCTGGAAGCCGGAGGAGAGGATGCGCTCACCCGATCCATCGGTCTTCATGACCCCGATCTGGAATTCGCCGCCGGTCTGCTTGGTGAAGGCAATCAGGTCGCCGCGCGGCGACCATACCGGTGTCGAATAGACGCCGTCGCCGAAGGAGATACGGGTCTGGCCCGAACCGTCGGCGCCCATCACGTAGATC
>NZ_RZRA01001500.1:0-751 GCF_003998945.1 Mesorhizobium sp. M7A.F.Ca.CA.003.01.2.1
GTCCGCAGGTGCCTACTTGTCCGTGACGATCTTGACCTTGTCGCCGGCCGAAACCGCGGCACCAGGCGACAGCGCGTTGAGGACGCGGAACAGGTCGAGCTTACGGTCGACGCCGACCATCTGCGCCGAAAGCGAACCCATCGTCTGCCCAGGCTGGACAGTGACGACGCGGATGCGCAGCGGCTTCAGCGCCGCCTTTTCGGCGGCACTCAAGATCCGGAACGAGCCGCTGACCGAGCGGGCGATTGTGTCCAGCGACGTGCTGGCCGAAGGGGCCGCGGTCAGCAGCCGGTAGACCTGGCCGCCGGCGCGGATCACCGCAATGTCGAACTGCCAGCCTTCGGCGCCGGCATGCGCGGTCGCTGCCTCGTTGCCGTTGATGGTTTCCTGCCTGACGCTGCTGTCGACGAGACCAGCCACCCAGCCGCTGCGGATATAGTCCGTCAGCGCCCGGTTCTTGTCGATCGACACGCCATCGAAACGGATCGCTATGTCGCCGGGGCCGGTGGCCGTCACCGCTGCCGCCGAATTGTCGATGATGAAGCCGTCCGGTACCGTGAACGAAACGCCAAGGCCCGGATGCAGGAAGGTTTCGCCGCGTACATAGCCTTCTTCCGGCGTGTCGCCATAGAGCAGGCCGTCTATGCCGGCGAGGAAGGAATCGCGGTCGCGCGTGCCGACGCCCGGCGCGCCGAACTGGCGGGCATGGCGCTGCGCCAGATCGATGCGCTGCGGCGTATTGGGGTGCGTG
>NZ_RZRA01001501.1:0-747 GCF_003998945.1 Mesorhizobium sp. M7A.F.Ca.CA.003.01.2.1
CACACGCACTGGGCGACGCATGGCGTGCCCAACGAGAGCAATGCGCATCCGCATTTTTCCGACGGCGTCGCCATCGTCCACAACGGCATCATCGAGAATTTCGCCGAACTGCGCGACGAACTGGTCCGCGACGGCTATTCTTTTTCGTCGCAGACCGACACCGAGGTCGTGGCGCATCTGGTGGCCCGCGAACTCGCCAAGGGGCTGAAGCCGGTCGAAGCCGCGCACCAGGCGCTGAAGCGGCTGGAAGGCGCCTTTGCGCTGGCGATCATGTTCAAAGGCGACGAGGATTTGATCGTCGGCGCCCGCAACGGTCCGCCTTTGGCCGTCGGCCATGGCGATGGCGAGATGTTCCTGGGCTCCGACGCCATCGCGCTCGCCCCGTTCACCAATTCGATCACCTATCTGGAAGATGGCGACTGGGCGGTGGTGCGCCGTGGCGGTGTCACCATCTTCGACATTGACGGCACAAAGGTCGACCGCAAACGCCAGCAGTCGCTGTCGACCAGCTTCATGGTCGACAAGGGCAACCGACGCCATTTCATGGAAAAGGAAATCCATGAGCAGCCCGAGGTGATCTCGCACACCTTGGCGCATTACGTGGATTTCGTCTCCGGAGTGTCGAAGCCGCTCGACCTGCCGTTCGACTTCGCCAAAATTGGTCGGCTGGCGATCTCGGCCTGCGGCACGGCGTATCTGGCCGGCCTGATCGGCAAGTACTGGTTCGAGCGCTACGCGCGCCTGCCC
>NZ_RZRA01001502.1:0-747 GCF_003998945.1 Mesorhizobium sp. M7A.F.Ca.CA.003.01.2.1
CCGTCTGGCCGCCGTGCAGGCGCTCTATCAGATGGATGTCGCCGGCAGCGGTGTCTTCGAGATCACCGCCGAGTACGAGGCGTTTCGCCTTGGCAAGGAAGTCGACGGCGCGCTCTATCGCGAGGCCGATGCGCAATGGTTTCGCGCTATCCTGGCGGGTGTCGTCGAGAACCAGAAGACCATCGATCCGATCATCCGCCAGGCGCTGACCGAGGACTGGCCGCTGTCGCGGCTCGATTCGACGCTGCGCGCCATCCTGCGCGCCGGTGTCTACGAACTGATGAAGCGCGAGGATGTCCCGGTCGCCGTCATAGTCTCCGAATATGTCGACATCGCCAAGGCCTTCTACGAGGAAGACGAGCCGAAGCTGGTCAATGCCGTGCTCGACCGTGTGTCACGCCGGGTGCGTGGCGAGGGGCGCGGCAAGGACGCATCATGACGGCAATCGCCGTCGAGGCAGGCAGCGAGGCGCGCCGCACGGCGCTGATCCTGGCCGCATCGCAGGCGATCATCGGCTCGGCGGCCCCCATCGCCATCTCCGTGGGCGCGCTGGCCGGGCAATATCTGCTTGGCCCCGACAAATCATTGGCGACAGCGCCGATCACCGGCTTCAACATCGGCGTGGCGCTCGGCGCGCTGCCCGCAGCGGCCATCATCCGCAGAATGGGCCAGCGCGGCGGCTTCATGACCGGAACGATCGTCACGGCGCTTGGCGGCCTGATCGCCACGCTTGCGCTTTTTCAAGGG
>NZ_RZRA01001503.1:0-747 GCF_003998945.1 Mesorhizobium sp. M7A.F.Ca.CA.003.01.2.1
CCTCTACTCTGCCGCTGGGGATTCGTTGGGCGATCAAACGGTAGGGCGAAATGAACACAAATCCGGCAGGCAACGGAGAATTCGGGCAACGGCCGGCAACATCCGGACCGATCGTGCCGAAAACGGCCAGCGAGGCGTTGCGGCCAGAGGCCGGCACGCCGCCGCCGAAGCGCTCGCGTGCGTCACGCAGCCAGGTCGTCGTGTTCATGAACTTCGTCATCTCCTCGGTGATGCTGGTGGTTCTGGCGGCCGGCGTCGCGGTCTATTTCGGCAAGCAGGAATTCACCGAGCCCGGACCCTCCGCTAATGGCGATACCTTCCTGGTCAAGCCGAACACCGGCGTCCAGGATATCGCCGACCAGCTCGAACGCCGCGGACTGATCAGTGATGCCCGGGTATTCCGCCTTGGCGTGCGCGCCTTCGGCAATGATTCGGCGCTGAAAGCCGGCGAGTACGAGATCAAGCCCAGGGCTTCCATGCGCGATATCATGGAGCTTCTGAAGAGCGGCAAGTCGGTGATGTATTCGCTGACCATCCCTGAAGGACTGACTGTCGACCAGGCATTGCAGCGCATCGCCAAGGAGACTGCCTTGAGCGGCGACATGCCGGCAACCACGCCGCCGGAGGGCAGCCTCGCCACCGACACGCTGCGCTTCACGCGCGGCGCGACACGCCAGCAGATGGTCGACAAGCTGCTTGCGGATCAGAAGAAGCTGGTTGACGATGTCTGGCAGGTCCGGCGCGCGC
>NZ_RZRA01001504.1:0-745 GCF_003998945.1 Mesorhizobium sp. M7A.F.Ca.CA.003.01.2.1
GAGATCGACAGCGTCAGCGAAGCCGCCGATTTTCTCCAGCGCTGGCCGCTGGAGCGGCGTGGCCATGTCTACCGCAGCGCGTTGAACGCCTGCAGCGCGGCGATTGCCGCCCAGATTTCCGAAGCCGACGCCATGAAGGTGTTTACCGGCTTTGCCCGGGTGACCGGCATATTGGTCGGCGAGGGCAACCCGGCGGTAGCGATGGACGCAAGGAGCATGCAGAGCCGCACGCCCAAGCAAGGCGGGCAGATGCCGAAATAGGGCTTTGCTTCTTTCTCCCCGTTTACGGGGGTGAGGTGTGATCCGCGCAGCGGACGAAAAGCCAATTGCTTGGCTTTTCGAACAGCGAACGCCCGGCAGGGCAATGAGGGGCGGCGCCAGCGCTTCGGTAAGTGGCATCTGAATCGGATGCTTGAATTTCATGTCAGCTTCCATCCTGCCTCGTCAGCGCTGCCCCTCATTGCCCTGCCGGCACCTTCTCCCCGTGAACGGGGGAGAAGAGATCAAACCTCACCCCGTCGCAACAAATACGCGGCGCTGGAAGCGCGCCTGGTGGTAGGTACAATAGCTTTTCAGCGCCCCGGTGCGCATGCCGCAGCACAGCATGTCGGCGCCTGGGCGGCTGCCTGGCGCCCCCTCTTCGGCAATAGAAATGTCCGGATCCCCCTCCACCGTCAGATCCAGCGGCGCACGGCAGCGTGAAAACAGGCAATCGATGAAGCGCATCGCCACGCCATGCGGCTGC
>NZ_RZRA01001505.1:0-734 GCF_003998945.1 Mesorhizobium sp. M7A.F.Ca.CA.003.01.2.1
GGGATCGCCATGGCGGAGACGAAACGGGTGAGAGCGACCGCCGGTACGTCGGGCAAGGCGCCATCGACGACGATGATGTCGGGCATGTCGGCGGCGCACATCTCCAGCGCGTCAAGTCCGCTGGCGGCCTCGATGACAATCATTTCGGAGCCGCCCAGGATGCGTTTTGCAACCTTCCTGATAACGCTTGAATCGTCGACGAACATGCAGCGTTTCATTTCCGGGTCCTCTTTGCCTTCTGGCAGTCCGGTAGCGTCGGGGGCATCCAGGACGCACCATAGGCCAATCTGGTAAAGAAGCCGAAAAGGCGTTAGGTAAAATTTTTATAAAGATGGGCAGGTGCCTACTTTTATTCACGAATGCTTTGGCGCCGCCTGAACGACCAGACGCATCTCAAGTCGATGAGCTGGAATTACAGCTTTAAATGAAAAAATACTTCGCTTTATCGGCTGCGCATCAGGCCGCCGAAAGCACGATTTCTTCCGGCGTCGCGTGGATCGATATCGTCATGCCGGCCTCGCGCGCCAGAAGCAGCGTGTAATAGGGCTGCACGGAATGCGCGTCGATCGGCTCCTCCGGCTTGTGGCCGGAATGCAGTTCGAGGAATTTCGGCGGCACCCGCAGCATCGGGCCAGCCGACGCAAGCGCGAAACGCGGTTCGGTCTCAAGGTTTTCCAGCGTCACGGAAAGCTTGCCGCCGCGCGGAATGGCGGCATTGGCGACGAGGATCAGGT
>NZ_RZRA01001506.1:0-726 GCF_003998945.1 Mesorhizobium sp. M7A.F.Ca.CA.003.01.2.1
GGCCGGGAATGAGCGCCGTGGTGATGACGATATCCTGCTTGGCGATGTGCTCTGATGTGAGTGCCGCCTGCTTGGCCTGATATTCCTTCGACATTTCCTTGGCGTAGCCGCCGGCCGTTTCGGCCGCCTTGAATTCCTCGTCCTCGACCGCGAGGAACTTGGCGCCGAGCGAGGCGACCTGTTCCTTGGCGGCGGGGCGAACGTCGGTGGCGGTGACAACCGCACCAAGCCGGCGCGCGGTGGCGATCGCCTGCAGGCCGGCGACGCCAACGCCCATGATGAAGACCTTCGCCGCCGGCACCGTGCCGGCCGCCGTCATCATCATCGGCAAGGCGCGGTCATATTCCGAAGCCCCGTCGATCACCGCCTGATAGCCGGCCAAATTGGCCTGCGAGGACAAAACGTCCATCGACTGCGCGCGGGTGATCCGGGGCATGAATTCCATCGAGAAAGCGGTGACGCCGGCCTTGGCAAGAGCTGCCACGGCGGCATCGTTGCCGTAGGGGTCCATGATGGCGATCACAGCCGCGCCGGGCTTGTAGCTCTTCAGCTCGGCATCACCAGGCCGGCGCACCTTCAGCACCACATCGGCCTTGGCGACATCGGAAGCCTTGCCGATAGCAGCGCCGGCGCTCGCATAGTCGGCATCGATGATGCGCGATTTCAGACCGGCACCGGCCTCGACGACGACGTCGAAGCCCAACGCCGCCAGCCGTTTCACCGTAT
>NZ_RZRA01001507.1:0-726 GCF_003998945.1 Mesorhizobium sp. M7A.F.Ca.CA.003.01.2.1
AGGAAGACGTTACCCAGGAACTGGTGCTGAAGGCGGACCAGGTGCTGGTCGGCACCAATCGCACGCGGCGCCGCTACAATCAGCGGCTGCGCGAGCTCAAGGGCTTCAACGCCGACTATCCGCAGGCCGGCGACAAGCTCGTCTGCCTGCGCAACGATCCGGCAAAGGGCCTGCTCAACGGCTCGCTGTGGAAGGTGATGACATCGTCGCGCGAGACGGTGAAGCCCGGCATCAACCTTCTGGTGTCGCCGGAAGAGGACGATCCGGATCGCGGCGTCGCCAAGATCAAGCTGCTCAAGGCGGCGTTCGAGGATCCGGACGCCGATATCCCCTGGCAGCAGAAGAAGCGCTTCGACGATTTCGACTATGGCTACGCGCTGACCGTGCACAAGGCGCAGGGCTCACAGTGGAACGAGATCGTGCTGTTCGATGAAAGCTGGGCCTTCAAGGAAACCCGCCAGCGCTGGCTCTACACCGCCATCACGCGGGCGGCCGAGCGGCTGACGATCGTCAGGTAGGGGCGCCGGATGCTGTTGCCCCGATAGGCTGTGCGGCAAGCCATTGCCAGGCGGCAGCCTCGTCCTCCGTCCTGAAATGCCTGATTTCGATGGGTGGTGAGGACGGCAGAAAGCGTTGTGCGTCCGCTATCCAGTCCGGTTCGCCGATCGTCGCGCAACGGTCGACATGTTCCAATGCATGAATGGCGCCCTGCTTCAGGGTCTCGTC
>NZ_RZRA01001508.1:0-725 GCF_003998945.1 Mesorhizobium sp. M7A.F.Ca.CA.003.01.2.1
GGCCCTTGTCGATCTGGCGGTCGAAAAATTCGGCGGGCTCGACATCGCCTTCAACAATGCCGGCGCTGTCGGCCTGATGGGACCGATAGCCGAACTGCCGCTGGAAGGCTGGCGCGAGACGCTCGACACCAATCTCACCAGCGCGTTTCTCGGCGCCAAATACCAGGTGCCGGCAATGGTCGAGCGTGGCGGTGGTTCGCTGATCTTCACCTCCACCTTCGTCGGCCACACAGTCGGCATGCCAGGCATGACCAGTTATGCCGCGAGCAAGGCCGGCCTGATCGGACTGACACAGGTGCTTGCCGCCGAATACGGCCCGAAAGGCGTGCGGGTCAACGCGCTGCTGCCCGGCGGCACAGACACGCCGGCGGCAACCTTCAAGACCCCGGAATCACGGGCCTTCGTCGAAGGCCTGCATGCTTTGAAGCGTGTCGCTATGCCGGAGGAGATCGCTCGCTCGGCGCTCTATCTCGCCTCCGATGCCTCGAGCTTTACCACCGGAGCCGCTCTGTTTGCCGATGGCGGCGTGTCGATCAACCGGACGTGAAGACTTTTCGCGTCCGGAATGCATGTTCATAGCCGCCAGGCAGACGGCCGGTCTTGATTTTTCGCCGCGATTTGGCGATGCCGTTTCTGTCCAAAAGCGGGGTCTGGAACTATGTTGTTGATCAGAACCTATGTGACTGCGAGTGCGATCGAAGGCGTCGGCGTGTTCGCTGCGGAGC
>NZ_RZRA01001509.1:0-724 GCF_003998945.1 Mesorhizobium sp. M7A.F.Ca.CA.003.01.2.1
TCTTCGACCGCGCGCTTGTTCTCGTGATAGCGCGAGGAATCGACGCCGAAAGCCATCGCCTGGTCCTGCAGGTCGCATTCGCCGCCCTGGTCGCAGATCGGGCAATCCAGCGGATGGTTGATCAGCAGGAACTCCATCACGCCTTCCCTGGCCTTCTTGACCATCGGCGTGTTGGTGAAGATTTCCGGCGCCTCGCCATTCGGGCCGGGACGCAGGTCGCGCACGTTCATGGCGCAGGAAGCCTGCGGCTTGGGCGGCCCGCCCTTCACCTCGATCAGGCACATGCGGCAATTGCCGGCGATCGACAGCCGCTCATGGAAGCAGAAGCGCGGCACTTCCGCGCCAGCGTCTTCCGCCGCCTGCAGCAGCGTGTAGTGGTCGGGTACAGTGATCTCTTTCCCGTCGACCTTGAGCTTTGCCATTCGCCTCAAACCCCTGCGGAGTTCCCGCAATCTCTTTTTCCGGACGCGGTCGAGACCACGTCGAGCACTTCATTCACTTCTTGACGGCGAGCGCCGCCGCTTGAGCTGTCCAATCGTCGCGGCCGATGCGGCCGCCGAGCGACAGATAGTCCTCGACCCAGGCAACCTCTTGCGGCGTCCATGCCGCGATCTGGGCATACGTCCAGATGCCGAGGCCGTTGAGAACCTTTTCCAGCTTGGGCCCGATGCCGGATATCGCCTTGAGATCCGCCGGTTTCGCCGGCTTCTCCATGGCCTTGGGC
>NZ_RZRA01000150.1:0-7634 GCF_003998945.1 Mesorhizobium sp. M7A.F.Ca.CA.003.01.2.1
CTGTCAGATGGACCGGCGCAGGCTGTCGGCCATTTTCTCGCCAATCATGATCGAGGTCAGATTGGTGTTTGCCTGGCAATCGAGCGGCATGATCGACGCATCGATAACCCGCAGCCCTTCAAAACCGTAGACCCGGCATTCCGGATCGACCACGGCCTCACCGGGCCTACCCATGCAACAGCCGCCGATCCCATGCTGCGCATCGGAAGACTGCGCCAGCAGGAAATTGTCGACCTCCTCGTCGCTTGCCATTTCGAGCCATGACAAAGGCAGATCGGAATCCCCCAGCAGGACGCGCTCGGCGATCGCCTGGATCGGCGCTTGCCGGGCAATCTCGCCAAGGTGGCGATAGGCGATACGCATGCGCTGAAGATCCATCGGATCGTCCAGCATGTTCTCTTCCACGATCGGCTGGTCGAAGGGATTGGCGGAACGCAACTGCACGGTGCCCCGGCTCTTGGCTTCCATCAGGATCAGATTGACCATGGCCTCGCCGAACTGGGCGCTGTCGGATTCCACGCCGATACCGCCATGGTTCATGGCGACGTAAAGAATGTCGTCGCGCTCGGCACCCGGCACGCCGGAACTCGTCCGCACACAGCAGTTGGTATGCCGCGCGTCGACATCGGTCGCCTTGAATTCCGGCTTCAGCTTCAGTTCGATGCGGCAATAAGGATGGTCGAAGAAACCTTCGCCGACCGGCAGGTCGGCAAGCACCTCGATGTCCTTTCGATTCAAGAGAGCCGCCGGACCGATGCCCGAGCGCTGCAGGATGACTGGAGAGTGGATGGCGCCGGCCGAGACGATGACCAGCGGCGCCTCGAATTTGCGAACCTGACCGGCCACGATGGCCAAAACGCCGATCGCTTTCTTGCCATCGAAAAGCACCTTGTCCACCGTCGCCTGCCCGATGATGGTGAGGTTCGGCCGGTCGCGGGCAGCTTCCAGATAGCCGTCATTGACCGACACGCGCTTGCCGGCTCGACTGTTGATGGGATAGGTGCAAGCCCCTTCGGCATCCGGAGCATTGAGATCGTCATGCCAGGGATGGCCGAGGGCCATCGCGCTTTGGCGCATGGCCTTGTCGACGCTTCCCCAGCTTTCGACAGGCGCGCGGTAGATCGGAATCGGGCCATCGCTGCCGTGAAAATTAGCCGCGATCGGGTCATCCTCCAGCCGGCGGAAGAAGGGCAGCACGTCGGCTCCCGACCAGCCCTTGCATCCGATTTCCTCCCAGCGGTCGAAGGCATGGAGCACGCCGCGAATGGCAATCTGCCCATTGACGGCCGTCGAACCGCCAAGCCCCTTGCCGCGCCAGTAGACCCGATGCTCCTGCCGCTTGGTGCGGCGAGCCATCAGGTCGGGGTACATATATTGTTGCTGAAAATGATCGGGAAGCAGCAGGTTGAAGGGATTTGGACTCGCCATCTCGGCAGGTTGCTCGCCGCTCCGGTAGTCCGGCCCCGCTTCCAGCAAAAGCACGTTCGTGGCCGCATCTTCGGTGAGCCGGGCGGCAAGGACAGCCCCGGCTGCGCCGGCTCCGACAACGATGACATCAAAGGGCATGCCGCACTCCCTACATCCGACCAATGCACGGCTCACTCGACCGCGACATCATCTTTGATTTCATTGTGCACGATCATCTGCTGGCATTCAGGCTCGGCGACGGACGCCGGAACCGACCACCTTAGCCGCCGTTGCACGACAGCAAGATCATCATGATTTGTTTTATATGTAAATATGATTTCGTATATGAACCCATCGGAAGTATCTCTTTTCACCATCTACTCCATACAGCGCGACGAACCCCGGTGCTTTCCGTCCCCCCTGCCGGCGGCTCTCACACCGTCATCGTCCATCGCCTTTTGATGTCGATCGGCCCTCGATAAAAGCGGTGTTCGACGCGCTGCCCTTCCACGTCGCCCCCAGGGAACAACTGCTTCCATGGAAAGTTAGTCCATGGCTACACCGCCGGTGAGCTTTCACGACAATCCAAGGGAGACAAATCATGGCGACTGCAAAAAGAGCGACGACCAAGGGACTGGAGGCTTTGTTCCTCGATGGGCTGAAGGACATCTACTACGCTGAAAAGAAGATACTCAAGGCCTTGCCGAAGATGGCAAAGGGCGCCGAATCCGAGGAGGTGGCTGCGGCCTTCGAAAAACATCGCATGGAAACCGAAGGCCAGGTTGATCGGCTCGAGCAAGTGTTCGAACTTATGGACAAACCGGCGCGCGGCAAAACCTGTCCGGCGATCGACGGCATTCTTGAGGAAGGGTCGGAAATTCTCGACGAATACAAGGGCGACCCAGCCCTGGATGCTGGGCTGGTCGGCGCGGCACAGGCCGTCGAACATTATGAAATCGCGCGCTACGGCACGTTGGTCGCGTGGGCTGAACAGCTTGGCAAGAGCGACGTGGTCAAGCTCCTCAACGAGACATTGAAAGAGGAGGTCGCGACGGACGAAGCGCTTTCCGGGCTGGGCGAAGGCGGTGTCAATGAGCGCGCCCTGGAGCAAGCTGCCTGACTGGGCGTCCTGACTGAAGTCGCCCCGGCAAAGTCGCCGGGGCGACTTTCGCGACCCTAACCGCAGCGTCGTCGATAGCACCTCTTTCAGATGCAATCAGACCCACCCCGATACTTCGGGGTGGGTCTGCTGAAATCACCCGCGATCAGCGGTTTTTGTGACTTTGTTCGCCAGCTTTCACGTGCTGTTCGTGGGTTCCACCACGCATGCCGGATCCATCGCCCTGCTGCCGTTGACCACCACCAGCGGCCTGCTGTTGCTGACGGTTTTTATTGTCGGCATTCTTGTGGCTCTGCTGGCCTGCCTTCACATGCTGTTCGTGGCTACCACCTTGATTGGGCATTCTTCTTCTCCTTCACAATGCACGAGGCGACAACCGCCTCGATTGCCTAAGAAGAGTCAGGCGCGAACGTTCCCTTACGTAACATTTTGTGAAGACCCTCAGACAAGCCGGGCGTTCGAAGGAGCTTGAGATGGATGCCGACCCGGAGAGCGTTGCGCCAACCTCGGGAGTAAGGTGCGTTGCACTGTCCCGCTGAATTGAAATGGGTGGTCTCGAAAGCTTGCTGGATAGCGAGATGCGCACCTTGCCACGCCGTTTATGCATTTGCGCGGAACGGTGGTGCTGTTCGCGTAGGCCGCATTGGGAGTCATCAGAGGTGCCATGAGAACGGCGATTGTCGAGATGGCGGTGAATGTTTTCGTCAAGCTGCGTAGCATGATCGAATTCCATCCTTGGATTCAGTTGAGGTTCAGGTTCGACCGCTCAGCCTTTTGCGGATGTCAGTCTGGCGTTGCGGCTGTGATGTTGGGCAACTCAGCGTAATTCAGCGTGAAATAACGATCATCGTTCCCCGGTGTCTTCGCATGATCGTCGAGAGATGATTTCCGGTCTTCGCGGCCCGTGCATCCGGATGGCTGTCAATGGAGGCTCGGCAGGCGATCCGCTTAGACAATGTCGTCGGCCAGGGCTGCAAGGCCCCGCCGACACAGAAGCTCGCCGCGGGATAAGGCTGGCCGAGGCAATTGAGAGAAGTAGATCAACCGTCACCTTGCAGGAACCGCCAATGCGATCTGCCTGTTAGCCTGGACGGACCCATTCCAGCGCAATTCACGTTGAGATCACGCGGAGCACTGCAAAGCATGCGTCATAAGGGAGGAACCCGACATGACGCTCAACATCAATAAGCCGCTGCGTGTAGCCCCAGTCGAAATTTCAGCTCGCGAAACAGCCTCATCCTTCACGGTTCGGTCTCCGCGCCTCCTTGCTTGGCGCAGCGCGTTAACGGCACGGATGTCTGGCCCTGGGGGAGCCTACAATGTCGGCAACCTCATTGGTCTTTGTCAGGGGATTACGGCGCAGATTCTCGTATCCGGCGATCTGAACCAACTCCTCTGGACAGGCGCGCCGGCCGCCATCAGCCATTATTTGACGGGCAATTTCGCTGCGATCGCAATGACCTCGGCGACGGCGATCTTCTTCGCCAGCGGCGAGATCTACCATCGCGCCTGGAACGGACGTCTCAAGCCTAGGGAAAATCTCAACCGCCTGGGTGATTTCCTGTCCGGCGTTGGTGCCGGTTGCCTTGGCCTGGCCCTGTTTGAACTTGGCCATCCGTTGCTGGCGTTGACATCGGGCCTGCTTCATTCCGTTGGAAAATTCGGCAGTGCTTGCCACCGACCCGGTGTCCGGATCCTCAACTTGTCGGAATACGGCCCCGACCCGTTTCGCGTCATGGTCCTTCTCAGCCGGCTGCCGGCCCTCATCGCCGCCGGGACAGAACTCTGTGCATCGCTGTTCAAATTCGAAGTCGAACAGCCACAGCATTGGTCTACGCCCGCCAGCCTTCTCGTTTGTTACCTGCTCTGGTCCTGGGCTGACCTGCTTCTGTTCCGATCGAGCCAACCTCGCGCAGCCCGCGATCATTCCGCCGGCTGATCAAGCTTCGCTATTCCAACCTCATTTGGAGAGACACCATGTTTGGATCATCATCCGACAATTCCGCAGAACAGATCGGCCGCTCCTATCCCTTGCAGCGACGCATCGGCACGATCTGCGTTTTCGGCGGCGCCATGCTTGGCAACGATCCCGACCACGCCCGTTGCGCCACCATCCTTGGCGAGACGATAGCCGCAGCAGGTATTCGCCTGGTCTATGGCGGTGGCTGTGATGGCCTGATGGGCCAGGTGGCTATTGCCGCAGCAGAAGGGGGTGGAACCGTGATCGCGATCACCCCGCAGTTCCTGATCGAGCGGATGAGAATGCTATTATCGGGATGCCAGACGATTTCAGTTCCCGACATGAGTATCCGCAAACAGCTCATGTTTGACTACGCGGATGCATTTGTAGCCTTGCCTGGCGGCATCGGAACCGTTGAGGAACTGACCGAGGTCATGACGCTTCGCAAGCTGGAAAGGCACTGCAAGCCGCTGGTCCTGGCGAATTTCAAAGGCTTCTGGTCACCACTTCTCGGCGTCTTCGAGAGCATGTCCGAGGCTGGCTTCATGAACTCGTCAACTCGATGCACGCAAATGGTTTCGGCAACCCCGGAGGCCATCCTTCCGCTTCTTCAGCGCAGCGTCAGTTTCGAGCAGAACGAACCGCCAACGCCCGTCCTGCTGCCCACCATCCCCGTCTTGCGCAGATCACATATATCGAGTGCTGGCCCCGGATAGATCGCGAACCAAAAGACGCGTTCTTCCGCGCAACACCAGCCACCTCGACGATGACGGGGTCCGTCGGCCCCGATCATCGCTTTCAAACCCGATCACAAACCGTTGGAGCCATTGCCCGCTGTGGTGATGCGATCAATCATGTCCAGATTCAAGGCAAATTCCTTGCTAATGCTTGCTGCGCTCATTTGGGGAGTGGGCAATGTGTCCCACAAGACCATACTGGCCCACCTCGATCCCATGGCGGTTGTTTTCCTGACCAGCGTGATCGCCGGACTGGTGACGTTGCCATTCGCGGTGCGGGAGCGCGACCCCGAAACCAACACCGGCTGGTTTCCAAGTGTGGCGAGAGTGGTTCTGCTTTTTGCTCTCGGCTGTGTGGTCCAGCAATTGTCCTATGTCAGCACGACGGTGACGAACTCGAGCCTCCTTATCAGCGCTTCCACTGTTATCACGCCGATCGCCGCATGGCTGATCATGAGGGAGCGTCCAAGTGCACTGATCCTATTCGTCGCAATTCTGACGGTCGTGGGATCGGCTCTCCTGGCGGGCGGCTTCAATGGTTCGGCAACCGCCGGCGACGCTTTCGCCGTCCTGACTGCAATCTGTTTTGCAGTATGGACGGTCGAACTCGGGCGGCATGTGCAGGCACATGGCCATCCCTTCGCGACGGCGGCCGCACAGTTCATCGGCACGGCCGTTGCCACGCTACCTTTCGCCCTGCAGGGCACAATGACATTTCAGGCAATTATGGCAGCATGGCCAGAACTCATCACGCTTGGTGTGTTCTCGACCGCTGTCGGCTTTTGCCTGCAGACTTCTGCACAGCGCTACACCACTTCGTCCCATGCGGCGGTGATTTGCAGCGGAGAGGGTGTGTTCGCCGCCATTTCCGCTGCCGCTCTGCTTGGTGAACGGCTTTCGCCCGACGGGCTTCTGGGTGCGGGCGTCATTCTGTCCTGTGTGCTGTTCACCGCCGTCTCGGCGGGCCCGAAGCTCGATCCGTCAGTGTCATGATCGCCTCGGCAATGTCGCTCTGCTCTGGGGCCGCGCCATTCAGACCACCGACGGGCAAGTCTGTTTCTACTCCCGGATTCATGCCAAGCTACTCGCCTGGCCGCATTCATCCTTCTGGAAAACGAGGTCTACTTCGATGCTCCACGGCGAAACGTCCTCCTTCGAAGCCGCCAACATACCGAACCGGTCAAACCAGAATTCAGACGACGGCCTCAACGACAAGCCGACCTTGAGAGGCATCAGGCTCTTCCCGTCCCTGGCGGACATGCCGATCGCCTTGTTTGACGCAACCGAAGACGAGAGCGCCATCGACCGCACCAAGGCGGGCTTGCTGGACATCACGGCGGAAATGGTCGGCCCGACCGATGGACTTGAAGGCAGTGATCTCAGCCCTACACCAGCCGGCTTTACCTATTTCGGTCAATTCGTGTTCCATGACATCGTCTTCAGCCAAATATTCGGATTGCCCAAGCCGACAGGCAAAACCCATCATTTGAAGAACGCGTCCTCGCAAGGCCTTGACCTTTCGGGGCTCTATGGGCGGGGGCCAATCGTCGACGCCCATCTCTACGATGTTGCGGATGGGGCGGACCTGTCGGCTTGCCGCTTTCCGATCGGCTTGCCTTGCATGAAAGGCAGTATGCTTCCGGTCGACGGTAAGACCATGCAAGGCCGTGATTTGCCGCGCATCGACTTCTCGGGCAAGTTTATCAGTGTCGAGGGTCGGCGATCGCCTTATCGGCCCTTGGTGGCGGATCCGCGAAACGACGACAATCTTGTCCTGTCGCAACTGCTCTGCACACTCATGGGCATCCACAACAGGATCGTGGATCTGCTGCTTGGCATCGGCACCGACCCAGCAGAAGCTTACAAGCGTGCCAGGATCTATCTGACCTCGGTTTACCGCACTGTGATCATCAACGACTATCTGAGAAAAGTTCTGGCTCCGGAAATATGGGACCATTTTTTCGCCAGTGACGATTTTCTTGGCGCCGGAGTCTCGGCACTTGAGACTTTCAATGCGCTGCCTTTGGAATTCACCTTCGGTGCGTCGCGCTTTGCCCACGCCATGGTCCGGCAGTTCTATGTCGTGAACGACAGGTCGGTCGAAGAACCAGCCAATCTGCGCAAAATGCTGTCCTTTTCCAGCCTGCGCCCGGGTGGGGAGATTCCAATACCCGAGAACTGGATTGTCGACTGGAACCGGTTTGCCTCAGCCGACCCCCCGTCGAAAGCTCAAAGTGCCCGGCGCATAGGACCATTCCTGTCGAAAGAACTGACGATTGCCGGCCTGAGTGCGGAATTGAACGGCACAGTCCGGCCGGTTGCCTTCATGGATTGCTGGCGCTGTTACGACCTTGGTTTGCCATCCGGGCAGGACGTGGCCGGTGCGGTGAAGACCGCCCTGGGCGACAAC
>NZ_RZRA01001510.1:0-723 GCF_003998945.1 Mesorhizobium sp. M7A.F.Ca.CA.003.01.2.1
TCACCGTGCGGCCCGATGCCGTCAGGCTGTCGCTATCGGCGGTAACGGTGAAATCCGGCGCCGTCATCGCGCCGCTTGCCGACAGCGCGAAATCGACGCCACCGGCAACCGGCACGCCGACTGTCGGCGACAGCACGGAAACGTCGCCCAATTTGCCCTTGATGTCGGCCCGGATGTCGGTGCCCTGCATGCTGGCCGTGCCGGCGGCGCTGAGCGTGCCGGACGTGAATTCGATCGAGTTGGCGGCGAAGGATCCCTGCGGATCGCGGGCCGCGGTGGCCGAGAATTTCACCCGAGCGCCAAGCACCGAGGCGATCTGCGGCGGAAAGGCCGTCGCCACGGCATCCGCGTTCATCTTCAGCTGCATCGACAGGTCGGCAAGCGCCACCGTCGCCGTCAGAGAGGCGTTGAGCGCGTCGGAGCGCAGCGTGCCCTGGTCGATGGCAATGGCATCCTTGCTGACCGACCCGGCCAGATCGACATCGATCTTGCCGGTGATCAGCGGCGCCAGCGTCGCCACGTCGGTGTTGAGGCCACCTGCCTGCAGCTTGACGGTGACCGGCCCGGCGCGGTTCTGGATGTCAAAGCCGTCGGAATGGATCTGCGCCGCCAGATCATCCAGCCGCGTGCCGCCGGCGACGATGGAGACGAAGGAGGCGCCGATGTCGATGATCGGTGCCTTGCCGTCGCCGAAGGCGCGGGCGGTGGCATTGCTGATCGCCA
>NZ_RZRA01001511.1:0-721 GCF_003998945.1 Mesorhizobium sp. M7A.F.Ca.CA.003.01.2.1
TTGAAACACTGGGCTATATCTCGCACGGCATTTTTGCGCAGTCGATCGGCGGTGGCGGTGGTGCCTCGGGTGCCGCGACCGGCGCATCGGAAGCAGACATGACAATCGGTGGCGGTGCCAGCATACCCAACGGGATTCCGATCCCGGTGGTCGGCGACCCCAACGACCCCGACAACGAGGCCGATGGTGGCAAGGTCACCGTCACCAACGATGGCGAGATCATCACACACAAGGATGGGTCATACGGCATCTTCGCCCAGTCCATCGGCGGCGGTGGCGGATATGGCGGCACGGTTTCGTCCGACTTCGCCGGGTCCGACTCTTTTGCCCTCAGCCTGGGCGGCAAGGGCGGCAACGGCGGCGATGGCGGAGATGTGAGGGTTGAGGTTTCCGGATCGATCGAAACCTTCGGCGCCCGCGCGCATGGCGTCGTGGCGCAGTCGGTGGGCGGCGGCGGCGGTGTCGGCGGCGACGCAAAAGGTAAAACCTCGAACGCGCTCGGCATCGGCGGCCTTGGCGGCAATGGCGGCGATGGCGGCGACGTGACCGTGATCCGCACCGGCACCATCACCACGCATGGTGTCGATGCGGTCGCCATCATCGCTCAGTCGGTCGGCGGCGGCGGCGGCATCGGCGGCGCCGGCTTCGGGCGCTTCGGCGCCACGGCGGATGGCGGCAGCGGCATCGACAACAACACCATCGGCTTCAACACATTTGCGGG
>NZ_RZRA01001512.1:0-717 GCF_003998945.1 Mesorhizobium sp. M7A.F.Ca.CA.003.01.2.1
CATCGGCCTGGCTGCCGTGGTGATGCTGGAGAAGAAGTTCCGCCGTTATCGTCTGTTCGGACGGTTCTGGCGATCGGACTGGCCACGCTTCAAGGGCCTGTTGCGGCTCGGCCTGCCGATTGCCGGCATTCTCGCCTTCGAGGTGACTATCTTCAATGCGGCCGCCCTGCTGATGGGCCTGATCGACGCGGATTCGCTGGCCGCGCACGCGATCGCCATCCAGATCGCCTCGATCTCCTTCATGGTGCCGCTTGGCCTCAACCAGGCGGTGACGGTGCGCGTCGGCCTTGCGCATGGCGCCGGCAATCCGCAAGGCGTGTCGCGCGCCGGCTGGACCGCCTTCGTCATCGGCGTCTCGTTCATGGCGCTGATGGGGCTGGTGATGATCCTGTGGCCGCATCCGCTGATCAGCGCCTTCATCGATCTGAGCAATCCGGCCAATGCCAGGGTGATCGAACTTGCCGTGTCGTTCCTGGTCTTCGCGGCGCTATTCCAGGTCTTCGACGGCGCCCAGGCGGTGGCCGCCGGCATGCTGCGCGGCCTGCACGACACCAAGGTGCCGATGATCTATGCCGCGATCGGCTATTGGGGCGTCGGCCTGCCGCTCGGCGTGCTGCTCGCCTTCCATTTCGGCCTGCATGGCGTCGGCATCTGGATCGGCCTGTCGACGGGGCTGGCCGTGGTGGCCGCGCTGCTGCTGGCGCGCTGGCTGCGGCG
>NZ_RZRA01001513.1:0-714 GCF_003998945.1 Mesorhizobium sp. M7A.F.Ca.CA.003.01.2.1
CCGCGGAATTGGACCGTGATTAAACCCGCTGCTGCGGACGTCTGGCGATATCCATATCTTTGGCATCGCCAACACGGAGACGGCGAGACCGAAGGCCGGAAGTCACGGCCTGTGGCCTTTGTGGCTGTCCTTCCTGGGAAAGCCGGGGGTACCAACCTCTTCATACTTGCAATCACTTCCACACAGCCGGGTCGTGATCGCGTTGCAGTCAGCATCCCGGAAATTGAACGCCACCGTGCGGGCCTCGATCCTATGCCCCTTTGGGTCATGGTCGATGAGTACAATCATGATATCCTGGAAGCGTCGGCCTATTTCGAGCCGGGTGCGCGAATTGGCGCGTTCAGCCCGTCATTTCACAAGAAAATTATGTTCGCTTTTACTGCGGTTGTCCGCACGGGTCAGTCCAAAGCAATCCCGCGCGGACTGAATCGACAGGGCAGAGCACGATCGTGAGGGACCAAAAATGCCATCGACCGAACTGCTCATCGCGTTTTTCGCCACCACGGCGATCTTCGCCTACATTCCAGGCCCGGCCATGCTCTATGCCGCCGCGCAGACGATGGCGCGCGGCCGCTGGTCCGGCCTGACGGCGGCGCTGGGCATTCATCTGGGCGGCTACGTGCATGTTTTCGCCGCGGCCGCCGGGCTGTCGGTGCTGTTTCATGCCGTGCCGACGCTCTACCTGGCGGTCAAGCTGGTCGGTGCGCTCTATCT
>NZ_RZRA01001514.1:0-711 GCF_003998945.1 Mesorhizobium sp. M7A.F.Ca.CA.003.01.2.1
CTCTACGAATGGGCCGGCGGCAGCGAGGCTTTGAACCGGCTCACCCAGACCTTCTATGACAAGGTGGCGCAGGACCCGATCGTCGGGCCGGTGTTCAAGACCATGTCGCCGGATCACCCCGCCCATGTCGCGGCCTTCATCGGCGAGGTTTTCGGCGGACCGAAGACCTACAGCGAGCAGTTCGGCGGCCACCGCGAGATGGTCATGCACCATCTGGGCAAGCATCTGAGCGAAGAGCAGCGCCGCCGCTGGATCAGCCTCCTGGCCGATGCCGCCGACGCGGTCGGCCTGCCTGACGATCCGGAATTCCGTTCGGCCTTCATGGGCTATGTCGAATGGGGATCGCGCCTGGCCAAGATGAACTCCAATCTCGGCGAAACCTGCGATCCGCAGACGGAACCGATGCCGGCCTGGGGCTGGGGTGTGCCGGGCGGCCCCTATCAGCCACCGGGTACAAACTAGCGTCCAGTCGCCATGGAGGTGTTGGGCTGATGCCGGAAGATGTGAAGATCATACGTTGGCGCGAGTGGGACGGACCGGGTCTCGAACATTTGGTGCTGCAGGAGCGGGCAGGGGAGGTCTCGGCCGACTCTGTCGCAGTCTGCTCCGGGCAAACGCCTTTTGCCGTCCGTTACCGCATCGTTTGCGATGTCGGCTGGCACGCCAGGCGTGTCGTTGTCGATATGATCGGTAGCGGCCGCACGCTTGTTC
>NZ_RZRA01001515.1:0-710 GCF_003998945.1 Mesorhizobium sp. M7A.F.Ca.CA.003.01.2.1
ATGGCACCAGCACCGGGAACACGCCGGCGCCGGTGATCGCCGCTTCCAGATATTGTTGTGGGGCGGCGTGCCAGGTGTAGTTGTCGAACTGACGGACGTCGGTCGATATGGCGACGAGCGGCTGATGCATTTGGGCTCTGTGTTCCATTTGGGCAAGGGATACCTGCCTTCAAAATAGGCGATCCCACGTTATTTTTCCATGCCAAGTTTCGGCGTGTCGCATGGGCCACGAAACGGCCTGTTAGACTATAGTTGCAGTGCAGCCGGGCTTCGCCGTCAAATGGGGCCGGCCTGCTGGACTCGACTTCTTGCCTGTGTATTGTCTCGAACGAACCGACACGGAAACCGAGGATTTTCTGACGTCGGCCTGTTGATCCAAAAGGGAGGAACTTCATGGATCGTCGTTCATTCATTCGCAAGGCCGGTGTCACCGGCGTCGGTGCCGCGGCGGCGGCGGCCACGCTGGCGGCGCCTGCAATCGCCCAGTCCAATCCCAAGGTGACATGGCGGCTGGCGTCGTCCTTCCCGAAGTCGCTCGACACCATCTATGGCGGCGCCGAGGTGTTCTCGAAGATGCTGTCGGAAGCCACCGACGGCAATTTCCAGATCCAGGTTTTTGCTGCCGGTGAGCTGGTGCCTGGCCTGCAGGCCGCCGACGCCACCACGGCCGGCACGGTCGAGGCCTGCCATACGGTGGCATATTACTACTG
>NZ_RZRA01001516.1:0-706 GCF_003998945.1 Mesorhizobium sp. M7A.F.Ca.CA.003.01.2.1
CCAACTCGTCGGCCTGGTCGATCAGTTTCTGCTCCGCCTGGATCAAGAGCGGATCGCCCTCCATCAGGCCGAGCGGCCCCAGACCCTGCGCACCCATGAACATGCGGCGCGCATAGAAATTGCGCGTCACGTCGTTGTCGAAGGGCGACAGGATGATGTTCTGCTCGCGATAAATGGTGCCGCCCGACAGCATCACCGTATTCTTGGAATGCTTGAGCAAATGCTCGGCGATGGGGAACGAATTGGTGAAGATCGGCATGCGGCGGCCGGTCAGGAAATGCACCATCTGGAAGGTGGTGGTGCCGCCATTGATGATGATCGGTTCGCCGTCGTTGCACAGCTCGACCGCTTCACGCGCAATCGCCCGCTTCTGCGAGGCGTTGATGGTTTCGTTGACGGAAAAGGGCCGGCCGGCCAGCCCGATGAACTGCGGCGGCGAGATTGCCTCGGCGCCGCCGCGCACGCGGCGCAGGCGCTTCTGGACGTGGAGAGCCGCGATATCGCGCCGGATCGTCGCCTCGGAGGACTCCGTCAGGTCGACCATCTCCTGCACCGTCACCACAGGCTTTTCCTGGACGGCGGACAGAATGATCCTGTGGCGCTCTTTTTCGTGCATGGTTCCTCCCTGCCCGGGCATCTAGGCACCCAAAACGCGCAGTGTCAATCATTTCCGATCATATAATTTCATTGTGCAGTGCAGTATGAT
>NZ_RZRA01001517.1:0-705 GCF_003998945.1 Mesorhizobium sp. M7A.F.Ca.CA.003.01.2.1
GCTTTGGCGCCGACAATTTCGTCTGGAACGGTGGCGGCATCATCTATGGTTCCGTCGATCTCGGCGGCGATAACGACACCGCCAGGCTCAGCAACCTCACCAACGCCAATCTCGGTGCCACGGATGCCATATCAGGTGGTGCCGGCACCGATGCGCTGACCCTGGACAACGTCAAACTGGATGGCGTCAGCCGGCTCCAGAACTGGGAAAGCATCGACGCCACCAATGACACCCAGCTGACGATGGACAGCAATCTGGTGCTCGGCGACAGCGGCACCGGCACGGGTTCGCTCAGTGTCGATGCCGCAAGCACGCTCTACGGCGGCGGCTTCAATGCGGCGATCCAGGCGTTTACGGCAGGCCAGCTGGCGCAGGTCACCAATGCCGGGCGCATCGACCTGACCAATGGCAGCACCGGCGCCACCGACAGCCTGACGATTTCGGGCAATTATGTCGGCCTGGGTGGCCTGCTGCTTATCCAGACCGAGCTCGGTGACGATTCCTCCGCATCCGACAAGTTGGTCCTGTCGAGCGGAACGGCTTCCGGTTCGACCGGCATCTCCGTGGTCAATCTCGGCGGCGCGGGGGCTGCGACCACGCAGGACGGCATCATGGTCATCCAGGCAATCAACGGCGCCACCTCGGGCGCCACGACATTCGCGCTCGACGCCCCGGTCGCCGCCGGGGCCTTTGAATATTATCTGT
>NZ_RZRA01001518.1:0-702 GCF_003998945.1 Mesorhizobium sp. M7A.F.Ca.CA.003.01.2.1
CGCCGGCTGGTGACCCCTCAGGATTTGAGTCCGGAAAACGTCGTAAAGCTTTCCTTGGGAAAGAAAAAACACATTCTGGTGCGACCGGCCTGAACTCGCTCACCTATATTCGAAGATCGACCTGAATATTCCGGGCGCGATCACCGACAGCGGATTGATGTCCAGCAACGGCTTGTTGGCGTTGCCCTTGAGCCGGTAGGTGACGCCGATCAGGCCACGGTCGCGGCCATTGCCGAGCAGCGCGCCAACGATGGGCAATTCGCCGAAGATGCGATTGAGGCCATAGACCGGCATGAACGTGCCGGTCATGTCCATGTTGTTGTTCTGGTCGTAGAGCGTGCCCTGGAACGTGGTGCCGATGCGCGGTCCGCGCAGCACACCGTTGGCGATTTTCAGGTAACCGCTGCCCTTGTCGATCTCGGCGTAACCGCGTTCGAACTTCACCCGCGACGTGTCCAGTTTGCCCTTGACCGCCTGGTTGAGGCTGCGGTTGTCGCCGGCGGGCGTGGTCGAGACGATGGAGGCCAGTTTCGGTTCGTTGACGACGAAAAAGTTGCTGGTGTCGACCTTGCCCCTCAGCGATCCGTCGCTCGGCCCCGCCAGGGCCAGGGTGATCGTTCCGCCTTCCATATGCTCGTAGATATTGAGGAATCTCAGGATGGCGCCAGCGTCGGCGGACTGCATGTTGAGCGCGCGCTGGCC
>NZ_RZRA01001519.1:0-701 GCF_003998945.1 Mesorhizobium sp. M7A.F.Ca.CA.003.01.2.1
GGCCAGCACCACCACCGGCGATGGCCAGTCCGGCCAGCGGTCGACCAGCGCAACCGCCTGGTTGTTGGTGCCGGAGACGACGAGTTCGTCACGCGAATAGCCGGTGCCATGGCCGAGGTCGAGCGGCAACTGGCGCGGCGGGTCGGTTGGCTGGGCAGTCACTTCAGCGACGCGGTTGCGTGCGGTGGCCGCCGCCGCGATCGGCCGGAAGCTGCGGCACAGGTGCCGCGCCGCGACCCTTGTAGAGCGGCGATTCGAGATAGCGGGCTATTGCGAACCGCACCAGCACGGCGACGGCGGCCGAAGCCGGCACCGCGATCAACAAGCCGACGAAGCCGAACAGCGCGCCGAAGGCAAACAGCGAAAACATCAGCCATACCGGGTGCAGGCCGACGCTCTTGCCGACCAGCCGCGGCTGCAGGATGTTGCCCTCGATGAACTGGCCGATGAAAAACACGACCGCGACCGCGACGATCATCGTCCAGTCCGGCCAGAACTGGACGAAGGCGACGCCGACGGCCAGCACCAGCCCGGTCAGCGAGCCGACATAGGGGATGAAGGAAATCAGCCCGGCGAACAGGCCGATGAGGATGCCGAAGTTCAGTCCGGTCAGCGTCAGCCCGGTGGCATACATGGCGCCCAGCACCAGGCACAGCGTGCCCTGGCCACGCACGAAGCCTGCCGTGGCGGTGTTGATGTCC
>NZ_RZRA01000151.1:0-7625 GCF_003998945.1 Mesorhizobium sp. M7A.F.Ca.CA.003.01.2.1
GTCAGCCCGACTGGGCTGCCAATTCGATGCCACGGGCCAGCTTCTCCTGATCGACTGGTAACCGGATCGGAAAAGCGGTCTTGAACCACTCCACGGCGACAGCGCGGTCAAGCCTACCCGGCCCTTGCCACGCCGCCGTTAGGTTGCGTAGAAAACGTCTGAACTCATCCCCGGCCTCGCGGTTGCGTTTCAGCAACGCAAGTGCCGCCGCCGACCAGCCGTGGATGTCGGCGAACAGTTGATCGCTCTTGACCGCAGCGGCCACGCACCCCTCCAGATCATTGGCGAGAAAGGCAATGGTCGCCTGGTAGCCATGATAGTGAGCGTCGGGCATGGGATTGAGGTCGAAACTGCGCTTCGAAAGCTCCGATGCCCGTTGATGATCACCCATGAAGGAGCTGGCCAGCGCGTAGGCGATCAACGTCGCGGGGTTCCCGGCATTTTGCTCATGTGCAAGGCTGAAGTGAAAATCGGCCAGCTCCCAGCGTCGCGCCAGAAGGTGGCTCCAGGCCAGATTTACCTGGTTGCGGTGGTCGAATGGGTCGAGCAGGACCGAACGCTTGGCCAGTTCGAATGCGCGCTTTAGATCCTGCTCGATCGACGATGCACCCGGAACGACGATCCAACGCGAGTTGAGCACCGCAGCGAGGCTGGAATAAGCGCAGGACAGATCGGGATCAAGCCGGATGGCTTCCTCGTAGCGGGCGATGGCAGCTTCTTCGGTGTCCTTTCGCCACATGATCGAAAGCCGCTGTCCGTCCAGCCAGCAATCATAGGCCGAGAAATGGTTCGGGGAAGCTTGCGATATGCGATGCAGCCTGGCACTGGACAAGGCAATCTGCAGGCGCGCGGAAAAGCGTGCGCAAACTTCATTGAAGGCCGAGCGCCAGGAAGACGGATCCGACGGAACGGTGAGAACGAAGGCTTCTCCTTCTTGCAGGAAATCATAGCAGGTAATTTGGAACACTGCTGGTCCATCCGTGTCGATCAGACGGATGAGGACGCCGATATCCACGTGTTCGCCTGCCGCCTGATGCATCTGATCCAGTGAGAATTCACCGGCTTGCAACTCCGTTGACACGGCTGTCCAATGCCTAAATCGGGAAATCGAAGCCAGAAGCTCTGTCGCCAAGGCAAATTGCAGGTGCTCGTTCTCTGCTTCGCGCCTGGCAATGATGATGGCGATTGTCGGCTTCCCTGGGATGCGGCTGTCGTGATCGCTTTGCGCAAGGTCGGGGTCAGCCGCCCGCTTTTCACCGTCGTTGCCCGGCTTGAGCGCCTCTAGAAGGTGGAGGATTTCTGCCGGTGGTCGCAGATCCATGTCCGCTTTGAGTTCGGCCGCGTAGCGGTCGAAGAACGCTAGGGCGCGGGCATAACCGCTTTCCTCACAGACCCTCCGAATGGTCTCCACCACGGCATCGTCGAAAAACGGATCAAGTTGCAGGATGCACGCAGCGATGGATTTGCGCTGTCTCGGGTCTGTCTCGGCCGCCAGCCAGGCTGCGAGCCGTGTCACCAGCCTGTCGGTTATCATCGTCGACTGCATTCTCAGCCAGTTGTCGAAGACAGGATCGCAATCGTCCAACCCGGCGCAAAGTCCATCCCTGGCTTTGGCCAGCAGGAGCAGCGCACCGTCATAATTGCGGTCGTCGAGCGCACGTTCAAGCTCATCGATGTCGGAACGGATTGCAGTCGGATCGATTCCCAGGACGAGCTTGTCGACCGCGAGGTAATTAAGCCTGGTCTCGCTTGCCAGGCGTCGGAGATCCTTTATGCACTGGCGCAGTGATCCGCGCGCATGCTCCTCGTCCTGCTCGCTCCAAAGCAATGCCGCCAGTCGCCCGCGCGTCTCGCGTGACCTGCCGCTCAGTAACAGATAGGCGAGAATCGCGCAGGCCTTCCGCTTGCCCAACGAGAACGTCTCCGAGCCCTTGCGAAGCTCGAAACCGCCGATTAGCCTAATCGCCAGACCGTCTGTGGAAATTGTCAACTCCGCCGGCTATCGTCTCGGTCGCCAACGGGCGCCACCGCTTACCCTACGTAAACAGCAGAAGCCAAGATATTGAAAGAGCCAACATGCTGTTGCGCGGGTCGCATTGGACAACGCTTGCTCTGCTGATGCATCACGGCCGGCCGATGACGGTGAACCAAGACGACCCGACCTGGGACCGCCAGTCGAGTGAAGATGATTTGGATGTTTTGGAGAATCTGGCTGCGACCCTTGTCGCTGCGCCCGAGAATGGGCTGCCCCTTTTGCACTTCGCGACACGGCACGACATTGGCGTTGAAGTGTTCGATGTTCCGGGTGGATTCCTGGCTATGTCCAACATTGCTCCATTCGAAGGGAATGAGAAACGATTCACGGCAAGTGGCAAAGGCTTTGATGCCGGCACGGCCGTGCTGTCTTGCCTCGGAGAGGCCGCGGAGATTTCCAGCTGGGCCTGCAGAGCCGAAGACGTCACGGCGTCAGCACGCATCGGCTCTCCAGGCGATGGAATGAGGATCGATGCGATTCAGGTATTGGGCTTTTCGCTGGAACAGATCCGACATCGCGATCGGCTCAACAGAATGTGGCGTGGCTGGGACAGTATCCCTTCAACGGATCATCTGAACAATCCCCAGCTATGGGCGTCCGTTCGCAGCTTCCATGACGATAGGGTCGCGCTTTGTCCGGCGTTTCTCTGCTATGGCCGCTTTGGTGACGTCGCATATGGCGATTGCAGCTTGAACGTCGACACCAATGGTTGCGCCGCTGGCACAACGCGGGCGGATGCAAGAACCCGCGCCTTGCTTGAACTCGTCGAACGAGACGCCACAGGGATATGGTGGCACCGAGGCTCCCTGAGAAAGCGGCTGGATATCGCGCGGCTTGATGACCAAGGCTTGGCGTCTCACATCCAGCAGCATCGCCAAGAAACGGGACGCAGGCTCTGGCTTCTCGATATCTCGTCCTTCCGCACGGCCATTGTGACGGCGGCGATCAGCTGCGAAGACAGTGGCGAGCATATGGCGGTGGGTTTCGGGTGCAGCTTCGATATGGTTGCTGCCGCCCGGTCCGCGTTTTTGGAATTGATACAATCCGAAGCTGCAATGCAGGCCCATGCCGAAAGGGCAGAACGGCCCCGTAATAAAACGATGAGCGATGACGATTGTCGGATGACCCGCTGGAAGCGTTTCGCTGACGTGCGCAACTTTCGTTTCGCCATCGGCAAGCCTGCCGACGGCCTGGAAAGCGCTGGCGAAAGCAACGTCACCGACCTGCTGAATGAAATCGGCGAAGTTTGTGGTTCGCAGGTCTGGTTCGCCGATCTTTCGCGATCCGAGATTGGTATCCCCGTTGCAAAGGCGATCTGCGAGGGATTATCCCATTTCAAAGCGCGCTGGGGCTGCCACCGAAACGCCGCACCTTCCATCGCAAGTGATTCGAGCAAAACAGCAGGCCGCCTCTCGCAGGCCAGAAAACTTTTGATCTAATTGTTACAGGCAATGACGACACGGGCACGTTGGAGACCCGTCGCCGGTTACAGGACGCTGATGAGGAAGCCGGCGTTACGATTGTGGGCGGGGCCAGGACTTCGTGTACGTCGGAATTTGCTCAAGCAGGGGCTCCGAGTTCGCCGGGATCTCGTACAGCAGGGAAGTTGAGTGAACCCCTGTTGACTTGAGGGCGCGAACGCTGCTGTTTTGGGTCGCAAAGCCGCCCGACGGCTAGCGGTGCAAGAAGGGCGAAAAAAGCGGACTTTTGTCGAGATATCTAGGGCAAACTGAAGCAATCCGTGGGACCGCACACCGCCGACCAATGTCTGGATCTCTTAAGACGCTGGTGCGCGCGAACTCGGCAGATGCAAACTTGTGTCTCCAGATCGGTGTTCGGCTATCCGGCTAAGGTTGCGCCCAGTCGCTTGGAAATCGAAACAATCCAGGCTCGCAGCTCAGGACCAAAAGGCTTCTCAAGAATGGCCCGATCCCAAGCCAAAAAATAAGGTTCCGGCAGCCTGATCCGCTTGTCGAACGGGGCGACGAGCCTGCCCGACGCGATATCGTCGGCAGCCATCGACAGTTGCGCCAGCACAAAGCCCCTTCCGTTGGCCGCCGCATCGATCGCCGCGCTCGACAGGGAAAAGGCCACTTCGCCGGATGTTCTGCGGTGCACCGCGCCGATGCTTGCGGCCCATTCCGCCCATGTCGGCGGCGAGCGGTGATCGCGGGCCCATTCGATGCTGAGAAGCGGCAGATCGAGAATATCGGCGGGCTTGCCGACCGGATGTTTCGCCAGCAGCGTCGGCGAGCAGGCCGGCACCACCCAGTCGGTGAACAGTTCGGTGTAGTGCTCGAAATCACGATATTTCGTGCCGTACGAAATACGGAAGTCAACTTGTTCGGCGCCCAGCCTTGGCTCCGTCTCGGCGCCCACCAGCCGCACGGTCGCGCCGGGGTGGTCGACCTGCCAATCCAGGAGCTGCGGGCCGATCCATTTGCTGGCCAACGACGGCAGGCAGGAGATGGTCAAAGTGTCCGCGGACCGGGCCTGTTCGATGAGATCCTGGGCGTCGCGAATGTGTTCGAAGCCGACGGCAACCGCTGCGTGGTAAACGCGGCCCAGCGCGGTGAGGGCGACACTCCTGCCGCGCCGTTCCAAAAGCCGCGCCTCCAGCGCGTCTTCGGCCTTGCGGATCTGCTGGCTGACCGCGCCGACGGAGACGCCGAGTTCGTTGGCGGCCGCCGTCACACTGCCACGCCTGCCGAAAGCCTCGAAGGCCTGTATCGCACGCAGTGGGGGCGTCTTCTTCACCTGGGCAACAATCCTGGGGTCAGCTTGATTTAGTTTTTCTAAAATAGAACACAGATGCAAGCCCTATGTCGTCCCAGGCCCGCAAGATATTCGTTTAGGCGTCACAAGCTCGGGAGGACGCCATGTTTCTTCGAAACTGCTGGTACGTTGCCGCATGGGACCATGAGGTCGCCGACAGGCTGGTGCCGACCCGGATACTTGGCGAGGACATTGTCCTCTACCGCCGGACCGATGGCGTGGTGGCGGCGCTCGAGGATGCCTGTCCCCACCGCAAGCTGCCGCTGTCCATGGGCCGCATCAAGGGCGACACTGTCGAATGCGGCTATCACGGGCTGACCTTCGACAGCACCGGAACCTGTACGCGCGTGCCCGGTGCTGAAAAGATACCGCATGTGGCATGCGTTCGTTCCTATCCGATCGCCGAACGTTACGGGCTGCTGTGGATATGGATGGGCGAAGCGGCAAAGGCCGACCCCGCGCTGATTTTCGCGGTCGACCACTGGGGCGATCCGGCATGGGGCGTCAATCGCGGCGAGTCCATGGCGCTCGATTGCAACTACCTCTACATGACCGACAACCTGCTCGACCCCTCGCATGTGTCTTGGGTCCACCAGTCCTCCTTCGGCGGCGTTCAGGCGATGGAGGATGCGCCACTCGAAACCACCGTAGGCGCGGACGGCGTGACCGTGTGGCGCTGGGTGGTCGATGCCGCGCCGGCGCCCTTCTATGCGCCTTTCCTCAAATTCTCAGGCAATTGCGACCGCAAGCAGCACTACGAAGTGCGCTACCCCTCCAACGCAATCATCAAGGCGATCTTCGTGCCGGCCCGCACCGGCGGCGAGGGCAAGCCGCTGCACGAGGACGTGTTCCTCATGGACAGCTACAACTTCATGACGCCGGTCGATGAGAACCAGACGAAATATTACTGGTTCCAGATGCGCAATTTCGCCCCCGACGATTTGGAGGTTTCCCGCCAGTTCGCCACCTCTGTGCGCGGCGCCTTCGACGAGGACCGCACCGTGCTCAATGCCGTGCACAAGGGCATGGCAAACAAGCGCACGCCCAATCTCGATCTGAAGATAGATGTCGGACCGCTGCGCTTTCGCCGGAACCTGGCCAAGCTGATCGCCAGCGAGAGCCAGCAATTGGCAGCTGCCGAATGAATGCATTCACCGCTCGCGACACCATCGCAAGAAGCGGATTTCGCGACCTGAAATTGGTCGCGAAGGTGCGCGAAAGCGCCCTCATCACTTCATTCCATCTCGAGCCGGTCGATCCACAGGACTGGCGCGACTTCCAGCCGGGCCAGTTCCTGGTGTTCCGGATTCCGGTAGCGCGGGAGGCCGCCGGCGAAAGGGGATATGTGCTGCGCAACTACAGTATCTCCTGTTCCCCAGACAGCGCTTCCTATCGGATCAGTGTGAAGCGTGAGGCAGCACCCGGGCCGGGGCTTCCCGATGGGATAAGCTCGTGCTTCCTGCATGACCGTATCGACGTCGGTGATGTGCTTCAGGCGGAAGGGCCGCGCGGCGATTTCGTGCTCGACAAGGCCAGCAACCGTCCAGTCGTGCTGCTCAGCGGCGGCGTCGGGCTGACGCCGATGGTGTCGATGCTGCATGCGTTGGCTTCGTTGCCGGACCGCCGTGCCGTCTTCATTCACGCCTGCGACAACGGCGATGTGCATGCCTTGCGCGATGAGGTGACCGACCTGGTCTCGACCCGTCCCGGCCTGACCGCACACTTCTGCTACCGGCTCCCGTCCGAGCGCGACAAGGCCGAGCAGCGCTTTCATAGCGAAGGCATGATTTCGCGGGACGTGCTGCAGCGTTTGCTGCCGATCGATGACTATGATTTCTACCTCTGTGGCCCGCCGCCGTTCATGCAGGCGATCTACGTCATGCTGCGCGAGCTTGGCGCGCCAAGGTATCGCATTGCCTACGAATTCTTCGGCCCGGCGACGGTGCTTGAGCCCGATGCAGTGCGAGTTCCCGCGGTTCCAGCGCAGCCGGCAAGGATCGAGCCGGCCGGGGAAGCGACAACCGTGGAATTTCGGAAGTCGGGCCTGACGGCCGTCTGGGATGGCTCGGCCGTATCGTTGCTCGACTTCGCCGAGAACCAAGGTCTGTTGCCGGAATTCAGCTGCCGGGCCGGCATCTGCGGCACATGCAAGTCGCGGCTGATCTCGGGCGACATCGCCTATTTCGAGGAACCGCTGGACGAGCTTGGAAGCAGCGAAGTGCTGTTGTGCTGCTCCAAGCCGCGCGGATCAGTCGTCCTCGATATTTGACAAGATTGCCGCGCGTGGGCGCGGGGAAACGGAAGTCGGGATTTGGAACAGTCGGTCAAACCAGCGTCGAGCCTGCCGCTCAATCCGCATATCGCCGCCTTGCCGCCCTACAATGCCGGCATGAACATCGCGATGGCGCGGGCGCTGAGTGGCCGCAACGATGTCGCCCGGCTGGCCAGCAACGAGAACCCGGATGGGTGTTCTCCCGCCGTCATGGCCGCATTGGCCTCCTCATCCTTCGAGCCATGGCGCTATGCCGATCCGGCCTGCACGGCGCTGCGGGCGGCGCTTGGCGAAAAACTGGCGATCGATCCTGGCATGATCGTTGCCGGCAATGGTTCCGAGGAGATGATCGCCGCCATCTCGCGCGCCGTCCTGGTGCCGGGCGCCTCGGTCGTCACCACGGTGCCGAGCTTCGGGCTGCATGAGATAGAGCCGCTGGCTGCCGGTGCCGATGTCGTCAAGATTGCGATGAAACCCGAGATGGGGTTCGATCTTGCCGCGCTCGAAGCGGCGATCGCCGTTGGGCCACGGATCGTTTTCATA
>NZ_RZRA01001520.1:0-699 GCF_003998945.1 Mesorhizobium sp. M7A.F.Ca.CA.003.01.2.1
CGATCCAGGCGCGCGCATCTTCATCGGAGCGGCCATGCTCGTGCCAGCGCTCCATCAGGCGGCGCTCGAGCTCGTTGCGCGGCACGTCGACGAAGATCGAGAAATCGAACAGCGGCGCCAGCCGCGACCACGGCTCTTCGTCGAGCAGCAGGTAATTGCCTTCGACCAGGATGAACTTGGTTTCTGTGGCGACGATCGAGGCTGCGGCGCGCGACAGTTCCATGTTGCGGTCGAAGACCGGAATGGCGATGTCGGGTTCACCGGCACGGATACGCTTCAGCAAGGCCTCAAAACCGGCAAAGTCGAAGGTTTCCGGCGCGCCCTTGCGCGCGCGCAGACCGCGCCGCTCGAGCACGGCGTCGTCATAGTGGAAGCCGTCCATCGGTACGACCTCCGCTGCCCCTTCGGGCAGCAGTTCATGCAGCCTTGCCGACAGCGTCGACTTGCCGGCGCCCGGTGGACCGGCAATGGCGACGATGAAGCGGTTTGCCTTGCCGGCGCGTTTGAAGATGGTGGCGGCGAGATGGGCGATTTCGGACATGAGAGCCTCTCTGGCAGAGCTTCAGATCCACCATGTTCCGCATGATGATTTCGGCCACATCTTGGCGACAGTTCACGGAAATTTCAAACCCTGCGGCCGCGCAATCACACCTACGAGGCCAGCGGCTGGCCGATGCGCAGGAAATCGCTGTCGAAGGG
>NZ_RZRA01001521.1:0-695 GCF_003998945.1 Mesorhizobium sp. M7A.F.Ca.CA.003.01.2.1
GCTATGACAGGCTTGCCGAGCTCGGCGCGCCCACGCTGATATCGGTCAGGAGCGCCGGAGGCGGGGCAGCGAACCCGGCCTGGACGGCAATCCGGCGTCGCAGGCTCGGCGTCGATTTCCTGCCCGCGCTTTCCGACGAGGCCGCCGCCGGCACGGCGCGGCTGGCGCTGATGGGTGCAAGCCGGGCAGGACTCCTATGAGCGCGAAAACGATCGAACGTCTCGACGGCCTCGGGCCGCTGGCGGAGCGCTATAATGTGTTCCTGCTCGACCAGTTCGGCGTGCTGCACGACGGCACGCGGCCCTATCCAGGCGCGGCGGCAGCGCTATCGGCGCTGAAACGCGCCGGCAAGACCGTGGTGCTGGTTTCGAACTCCGGCAGGCGGGCTCAACCCAATGAAAGCCGGCTCATGAAACTCGGCTTCGAACCGGGAAGCTGGGATCATTTCGTTTCTTCCGGCGAGGTGGCGTGGCGATCCTTTGGGGAGATGGCGGCGTCGGGAAAGCTGCGCCCGGGGACAAAATGCCTGCTGATCAGCCGCGACAATGACCGCTCCGCGATCGAAGGCCTGCCATTTGCGCTGACCGGGTCCGGCGATGAGGCCGAGCTGGTGCTGATCGCGGCCAGCGAGGGTGACCGCTTTGACCTTGACCATTATCGCAGGCTGTTCGCGCCGGCGGCGGAGCGGCGGGTGC
>NZ_RZRA01001522.1:0-695 GCF_003998945.1 Mesorhizobium sp. M7A.F.Ca.CA.003.01.2.1
GTGCCTGACCGCACGAGCCTCGGGTCCGGTCCGCCTGTCTCCGGCGACCGGAACGGCCGGAGCCGCCGCTCCCAGCGGCTTCGGCCCCCAATTCGGCCGGCATGGCGCCGGCTCTGTTTTTGCGGCAGGCCGATCCTGCATCCGCACCGAGGACGGCACCGTCATCCTGTTCGACAGGCTGACGGGCAGGGCGGTTTCCGCCCTGGACAGAAACACGGCCGAAGCGCGGCTTCTGCACCTTGCCGGCGGGAAATCGGCCCAAGCCGGCTGAGGCTGGCCGGCTGAGAGCCGGCTCTTGAAAAACAACCTGACTGCGGCCTGGCGACCGGGTCGAACCTTGACGCTGCCCGACGGCGCGCGGCCGAACTTTGGATGGAGCTGGATATGGCAAGCTATAGCGACGCGGAATTGCACGAGATCGCCCGCTGGCTGAAGGATGGGTTCTCAGCCTCCAGGATTGCAGTCGCGTTCAGCGCGTTGCGCGGCAGTCCGGTGTCGCGCGACGCCATCATCGGCATCGTGCACCGCAACGCCATGCTCGGCGCGATCGGCTTTGCCAATGGCAAGGGGCCGCCGCCGCGATCCAGGCAGGCCGTGGGCAAGCGCGCTGGAAGCAAGCGGGCGAGTGGCGCGTCGGCGAAAGCGACGCCTGTCGTCGGCAAGATGGAGGGCGTGCTTGCCGCCAAGGACATCCA
>NZ_RZRA01001523.1:0-691 GCF_003998945.1 Mesorhizobium sp. M7A.F.Ca.CA.003.01.2.1
GCCTCGCGGCGCAGATTCTGCCGGGGCCTGGGGCCGATCTGCTGGATCACCAATCCGGCCGCCAGTGAGCCAAGGTCGCCGCAGGTTTGCAGGTCGCGGCCTTGCGTGTAGCCATGCAGGAAGCCGGCGGCATAGAGATCGCCGGCGCCCGTCGTGTCGACCAGTTCCTTGATGGCGGTCGCCTTGATCACCACCGTCTCGTCGCCGCGCACGATCACGGAGCCTTTTTCCGAGCGGGTCACGGCGGCGATCCGGCAATCCTTGCGGATCTGCGCCAGCGCCTCGTCGAACGAGGATGTCTGGTAGAGCGATTTGATCTCGTGGCTGTTGGCAAAGACGATGTCGACCGTGCCCGAACGCATCAGCTCGAGGAATTCGTCGCGGTAGCGGTCGACGCAGAACGAATCCGACAGCGTCATCGACACTTCGCGGCCTGCTGCGTGCGCCAGCTTCGCCGTCTGGCGGATCGCTTCCTTGGCGCGCGGCGGGTCCCACAGATAGCCTTCGAAATAGGTGACCTTGGCGCCAGAAGCCTTATCGGCCTCGACATCCTCCGGCCCAAGCTCGACGCAGGCGCCGAGATAGGTGTTCATCGAACGCTCGCCGTCAGGGGTGACGAAGATCATCGACCGCGCCGTCGGCGGCTCGCCCTTGAGCGGCGTGGTGTCGAAGGCGACGCCCTGTGCATGGA
>NZ_RZRA01001524.1:0-691 GCF_003998945.1 Mesorhizobium sp. M7A.F.Ca.CA.003.01.2.1
GGCTTTATCTGGAAGCCGAACGGCTCGGCGACCGCAACGCCGCCAGGCATTATGCCGGCCGCGCCGCCGCTGTGGCGCCGCAGCTGGCCTGGGCGGCGGAATCGACGCTGGAAGAGCTGACCGCGCGCGGCGACTGGGACGGCGCCCTGAAACTCGTCGACGCGCAGAAAGCGACACGGCAGATCGAACGCGATGCCGCCAACCGCCGCCGCGCCGTGCTGCTGACCGCCAAGGCGCAGGCGCTTGCCGACAGCGATCCCGCCGCCGCCAGGACGGCGGCGATCGAAGCGAACAAGCTCAGGCCCGATTTCGCGCCTGCCGCCGTGGCCGCCGCGGCCGCACTGTTCAAGCAGAACGATGTGCGCAAGGGCTCGAAGATACTCGAGGCGGCGTGGAAGGCCGAGCCGCATCCGGAGATCGCCGAGCTCTATACCCATGCAAGGCCGGGCGACGCGGTGCTCGACCGCCTCAACCGGGCGAAGAAGCTGCAGGAGATGAAGAAGAACCACGCCGAATCGTCGATGACGGTGGCGCGCGCCGCGCTCGACGCGCAGGATTTCGCGACCGCCCGCCGCGAGGCCGAGGCGGCGATCCGGATGGACCGTCGCGAGGGCGCCTATCTGCTGCTCGCCGACATCGAGGAGGCCGAGACCGGCGATCAGGGCAAAGTTCGGCAGCTGCTGTCCAGGGC
>NZ_RZRA01001525.1:0-690 GCF_003998945.1 Mesorhizobium sp. M7A.F.Ca.CA.003.01.2.1
GCGCAGGCCTGCGTGCTGGCGCTCGATCCGCATGCGTCCGCCGCCGTGAACCTGCAGGGCTCGACCAACGTCTCGATGGACAATTGCGTGATCGCGGCGAACTCGGACGCGTCGGATTCCGTCAACAGGGGTGGTTCCGCACTGGTTTCGGCCGGCTGTGTCTCAACCGTCGGTGGCACCAGCGGGCTGTTGCCACCCAGCGCCAGTCTCGCCTGCGGAACGCCGCACGAACATAGGTACGCATCCTTTGATCCATTGGCCGACGTCGTTCCTCCCCCTTACACATTGTGTTTGCCTGTCCCGAACGGCAAAACCTACACGCTGTCGCCCGGCACTTATTGCGACAAGACATTATCGGGGAACATCACGCTTAATCCGGGCGTCTACATCATGCGCGGCACCACCATAAAGCCAGGGGGAAACGGCAGCCTGACTGGCCAGGGCGTGACCATTTTCCTCATGGAAAGCGCTCAGATCTACATAAATGCCAATGAGAAGGTGAACCTTTCCCCGCCCACCAGCGGCCCTTATGCTGGCATCACCATTTTCCAGGATCACGGCAACACGTCTGCCCTGACATTGAATGGTGGCGCAAATTCCGTGCTCAGCGGTTTCATCTACGCGCCGGACGCGCCCATTTCCTACGCCGGCAATTCTGATATGAGCGCCCAGGGCGACTGTCTCAGGCTC
>NZ_RZRA01001526.1:0-688 GCF_003998945.1 Mesorhizobium sp. M7A.F.Ca.CA.003.01.2.1
GTCTTCCTTCTTGACGCCGCCATTCATCTTCATGGCGCGCACGGTGGCGACGATGACCGCCGCTGCCGGCTTCAGGCCCGCCTTGCGGCACTTGATGTCGAAGAACTTTTCAGCACCCAAATCGGCGCCGAAGCCGGCTTCGGTGACGACATAGTCGGCGAGCTTGAGCGCCGTCGTGGTGGCGACGACCGAGTTGCAGCCATGCGCGATGTTGGCGAACGGCCCGCCATGCACGAAGGCCGGGTTGTTCTCCAGCGTCTGCACCAGGTTCGGCTGCATGGCATCCTTCAGCAGCACAGCCATGGCGCCGTCGGCCTTGAGGTCGCGGGCATAGACGGCTGACTTGTCGCGGCGATAGGCGACGATGATGTCGCCGAGGCGCTTTTCCAGGTCCTTCAGGTCGGTCGACAGGCAGAGGATCGCCATCACTTCCGAGGCGACGGTGATGTCGAAACCGCCCTCGCGCGGGAAGCCGTTGGCGACGCCGCCGAGCGAGCAGATGATCTCGCGCAGCGCGCGGTCGTTCATGTCCATGACGCGGCGCCAGACGACCCGGCGGGTGTCGATGCCGAGCTCATTGCCCCAGTAGATGTGGTTGTCGATCAGCGCCGAAAGCAGGTTGTGTGCGGTGGTGATGGCGTGGAAGTCGCCGGTGAAGTGGGGGTTCATGTCCTCCATCGGCACCACC